>JAVETW010000050.1:0-19481 GCA_034005865.1 Thiomicrospira sp.
CGATCTTTTCGTTTTGCTGGCGTTCGGTCGAGTAGCGATACCAGCCAGCAACCCATTATGTCGGCGCAGGATATGGCTGATTGGGGGCGGGAGTTAGAAAACTATTGGTCGAGTTTGCCGCCGTCGAAACGCCTGAGTGAGTTGGCGTTATTTGGTGATCAGTCGAGTCGATTTCGTGGTCAAGGCATGGAATATGAAGAAAGTCGCGCTTATCAACCCGGCGATGAATTACGTCATCTGAATTGGCGCTTAATGGCGCGTTCGGGCAAAGCCTTTACCAAGTTGTTTCAAGAAGAACGTCAGGCGCAATGGGTGATTGTGTTAGATCAACGCCAATCGATGCGGTTCGCCACCCGCGGCCGACTAAAAGTGACTCAAGGTTTGCGACTTGCCGGTTGGTTGGCGTGGATGGCGCAACAACAACGGGTACGCGTTCAAGCGGTCGGCGTGAGTGAAACCGTGTCTTTAACTCCGGTTTTGCAAGGTATGAGTTTGTACCAGCAAGTGATGCAGGCCTTGGCGATTCCCTGCCCGATTGACGAGCAAGCGAATGAAGCGAAACTAAGCGATGTCATCAACCAGCTCAAACCCCATTGGCCAACGGGCAGTCGCATTTGGCTTATCAGCGACTTTAGCGATCTTGACGACAGCGACACACCTTGGTTAAACACGCTTAACCAGACGTTTGCACTCAACGCCTATCTCATCATTGATGCCGGTGAAATGCGTTTGCCCGAAAAAAGCGTGCTGCAGCTGAGTGATCGACAACATACTTACCGCCTTCAACACGCGCAACAAACGAACTATCGGCGTTGGGCTCAAGTCTATTTTGAGCAGACACAACGCCGCTTAAATGATAATGGCGTCAGCGTGCAACGTGTGTTTTGCCATGATGAATTAAACCAATTTATAGCCAATATATCGCCTGCCAGTCTATGAATCACATCACTGAACACACCCCAGACCCCCCCCTCGTCGACATCGAGTTATTGCAACCGCCGGTTGCCGATAGCGCCGATGCTTGGTTGATGTGGTTACTGGCAATACTCGTACTTGCCTTTATAATCTGGGGCTTGCGCCAGCTTTGGCAACATCCTCGGATACTCATCTGGCGTTGGCAACGCTGTGTGCAACAACAGATTCCAGTACAACAAGTCGCACTAAGGGTATATGGCTGGCTACAAACACGCCATATTATTCTCCCTGCAGAGTTACAAAATCAGCTTTTGCAGGCCTGCTTTAGCGAATCCGCGCCCTCCGCACAAGCATTTCAACACTGGTTAGCGCAACTAAGGAACTGGTTATGAACTTCGATAGCGCACTCGACTGGTATTTCGCGCAACCGGCATGGTTTGCGTTACTCTTAGTGTGGCTTGCTTGGCAGGCGTTGCGCCAACGCCGACACTGGCTCGCTCCCAGCCAGCGCAAGCCCGTTTTTTTTCACCCACTGATTGCTCGCTTTATGCGCCAAACAGACAGACCTAAACACAGCCAATCCGCGCGTAATTCGCTCGATTATTTACCCACTATGATTATGCTACTACTGGTGAGTGCGCTGGCGCAACCGCAGCGCGATATCCAACAACCGCCACAACTGAGCGCCAAACCCGTACGCGACATTGCACTAGTCGTAGAAAGTTCGGTCTCGTTTGTGTTAGAAGACTACCGGCTCGGCCAACAACCCGCGACACGTATGGAAGTCGTTAAACACGTACTTGACCAATTTGTTGCAGGCCTGGCACAAAATCGTTTTAGTCTACTCCTCTACGCCGAACAAGCCTACACACTGGTACCCATGACCGCCGATAGCCAAGCGCTGCGTCTCAACCTACAGCGTCTACAACCCTATCTCGCGGGACGCACCGACGAAGCCATGGGCGAAGCGCTTGGTCTCGCCCTGCGCGATTTAGCCCAAGCAGATGCAGGCCTGCCAAAACGCTTAATTGTCTTGATTAGCGATGGGTTACAACAACCTTCTCGCCTTGATCTCCAACGGATAGTTGAATATGCCCAATCGCTCGACGTACCGATTTACACCATCGGCATCGGCGCCGGTTCACAAACCGCCGATTTACGCACCCACTCTGGGCTGATTTACCAAGCGCTCGAAACAGACTCATTACGTTTTTTAGCCGAACAAACCGGTGGACAGTTTTTCCAAGTGGGCGGTCAACAGGATTTAAAACGTGTCCTCTCCGATATTGAACGCCGCCAAGCCGCACCTTATCGGCAAGACGAACAACCGCGTCACAGCCAACAAGACTTAAGTGTTTGGCCACTCACCCTAGCCCTCATCCTACTTATGTTTACGGCCATCGTACGTTTGCGAGGCCAGGTATGAGTTCGATCAGCTTACAGCAACCGCTATGGCTCATGGCGCTCGCATTGCCGATTATCGCTTGGCTATGGCAAGGCTACCGCGCCCATCGCGAACAAAGCGATTATGCCGATCCGGCTTTTTGGCCATGGGTAAAAAATTCGCAACAGCGCTCAGGCAGCTACTGGCACAGCGCCCTCTACCTGATCGCATGGAGCAGCCTCATCATCGCCTTAGCGCAGCCGATTTGGCCTCAAACCCAATCCGATAACACAAGTCGCAGCGGCGTTGATATCCTCATATTGCTTGATGCGTCGCGCTCAATGAGTGCCGAAGATGTTCCGCCCTCGCGTTTTCAACAAGCGCGCCAAATCAGCGAAAGCCTCGCCCTACGCCTTAACCAACATGATCGTATAGGCCTGATGGCTTTTGCTGGGCAAGCTCACTGGGTAAGCCCACTCAGCCAAGACCCCGCCTTGTTTCGGCGCGCACTGTATTTAATTGACGCCCATCAACTACCTCTAGCTGGCAGCCGACTGCAACCAGCGCTCCAATACGCGCAAAGCCAACTCGCCGCCATTCAACGCGCGCCGGGATTTATTATTATACTCACCGACGGCGCTGACCTATCAGCACCACCTCCCTCCAACACAAAACAACAACGTATTATTATTGGCGTTGGCAGCCACAAAACCAGCTGGCTTAAAGACCCCGACCACCCCAGCGGCTGGCTCCACGACAATAACCAACCGGTGAACGTCGCCGTCGATCAAAGCGCCCTACAAGATTGGGCAACACAACACAACATCCCCTATTTTGCCGCCGACCAAAGCGACACCCTGCTCACTGCCCTTGACCAACAACTCGCACAAGCGGCCGAAGCGATCCCCTCTGAAAACCAAGCTCAACCAACCTCGCTGCGCCCATTGTTTATCGCCCTGAGCACACTCGCCTTTATGCTGATTTTACCGCTACCGCGTCGTCTGCCCATCGCCACGGTTTGGCTCATACTAATGAGCATCAGCTTACCAAATACGACTTGGGCCTCGGTCAACACCGCCTACCAACTGTTCCAACAACAGGCTTGGGACGAAGCAGAACGCGCCTTTGAGCAACTGCCCGGCTATATCGGCTACTTTGGCGCGGGCAACGCGGCGTATCGCCAAACGCAGTACGAACGTGCCGCATTTTGGTATCGCCAAGCCTTGCTTGCAGGAGAAACACCCATACAACGCGCGCAAGCGCTGTTTAATCTCGGCAATGCCTATATGCAGTTGCAGGCCTGGTCGTTAGCACAAGAAGCCTACCAAGCCGCACAAGCCTATCACTCCCCCTACCCCGCCGCCGCACATAACCTTACCCTAGCGCAACAAGCTATCGTCCAAGAACAAGCGCAACAAGCACAACGCCAACCCGAGCAACAACACAACCAAGATACCGAAGGCGTACGCAAAGATTTAGAAGGCAGCTTTCACGGAGGACAAAAACCTGATCCCAATAACCTAGCCGGTGCGGGAGCACAAGGGGAATCCGACGATGGGCGCGCCGATGGCGGCGTATTTCAGCACCGCGAAGCAGACACAACCGCTACGCTGCAAGCGCAAACCGGACAGTGGCAAATCCAGCCCAGTAAAGCACAAGCCGACCACAACCTGCGACGCCAACGACGTATCGAACAACTCGAATTGGATTTAAACCAGCTCAACGATCAACAACACGCTTTATTGCGACACCTATTTGAACGCGAAGCAGGCTTTCAAGCGAAACAAACTCGGATTCATACGATTGAAGGAGTCAAACCTTGGTAAAAAACCGAAGACTTCACAACCGCGCCCTCCTCAGCATACTGCTAGGGCTTTGCGTACTTATTTCTGCTCAAGCCAGCCGCGCCCAACAACTAATGCTAGGCGAAAGCCTGACCCTAACGCTACGCAGCGCACATACGCAACACGACTATCAAGCCTTAGACTTATCTGCACTACGCGCTTGGGCACATATTGATGACAGCCAGCAAAATAACGAACGTATTCGCCTACGCCTCACCCCTTACAGCAGCGGAACGTTTGATATTCCACCCTTGCGCGCTGGAGGCCTCGTTATCGAACCACAACGCATCACCGTCACGCCAAACCCAACAATAGACATACACTGGCAACCACCAAAACAGCAGGCCTGGCAAGGCGAATGGGTAAGCTGGCGAATCCAAGTCCACGCTCAAGACAGCGGTCTACCGCTAACTTTAGACAGCACACAAACTGAAAACGTCGTCTTCAGCTCCCAACCGATTGCGCAACATCTTGGCGATGACAAGCGTGCCGAGTTTGTATTGACGCAAGCGCTAAATCAGATAGGAACCCATTCGCTTGCACGCCCGTTGCTGGTGGTGCAAAACCGCCAAGGCGGACGCTGGTTTTTCTACCCGCCACCTCATACGATTAGCGTGCGCCCGCTGCCATCATATCTGCCTGCAGATATCGGCGTTGGTCACTACCAACTCGAAGTAAAACGCCCTTTTTGGCTGAGCCAAGGCGAATTGCAACATCACACGCTGACGCTAACCGCCACTAATAGCAATCAACGCCCAGACCCACGCACCTGGTTACAACACCCTAGCGGATTTGAATGGCTCACTCCCCAACGCGATACCTCACAAACGCTTAATACTCAAGGTATCGTTTTGCGCCAAACACTAAGCCAACCTTTTCGCCCACCGCATATAGACTGGGGCATTTATCCGCCGATTCGCCTTACCCTATTTAACCCGGATACCGGGCTATTGGAAGACCAAACTTGGCCAGCACAACCCTACCTCGTTTTACCCTTTTGGCTACAGCTGATTGTGTACCTTATTGGGCTGCTTGCCCTCTTCGCCGCGATACAAGGACTACTTAACATTCTGCGTCGTTTAGGGCATCGCCTTATTCTCCACTACCGTGTAAAACAAGCCCAAGGTGATCCTCTTGCAATTTGGCAGGCCTATCAAAGCTGGGGGGTAACGCTAGGGTTGGGAGAGCAACCCACCCACCAAACTTGGTTAAGCGCTTATCAACGACGCTTTGGCGAAAACCCAGCGCTACAACATCTGTTTAACCAACTTGACCAAGCGCGTTATGCCAAAACCGATGCCAAAACCGATGCCAACAACACCAAGCCTCTGAAGCCATAACCCATCTTGACGCTTGCTCCACACATCCGCTATGGGTTAAGCTGAGCAGCAACGAGCGCAAAACGACACGAGGTGAACATGAAAGCGGCTGAATTATTTGTACGCTGTTTAGAAAACGAAAATGTGGACTATATTTTTGGCATTCCCGGCGAAGAAAATCTCGACCTAATGGATGCGCTGATTGACAGTGAAATTCAGTTTATTTTGACCCGCCACGAACAAGGCGCTGCGTTTATGGCGGATGTTTACGGCCGATTAACCGGTAAAGCTGGGGTATGTTTATCAACGCTCGGACCCGGCGCAACCAATCTCGTCACCGGTGTCGCCGATGCTAATATGGATCGCGCGCCGGTCGTTGCCATCGCCGGACAAGCGGCAACGACCCGCCTCCATAAAGAAAGCCACCAAGTGCTCGATTTGGTCAATCTATTTAAACCGATTACCAAATACAGCGCACAAATCCTAACGCCGCAAATCATCCCCGAAATCGTGCGCAAAGCATTTAAAGTGGCGCAAATTGAAAAACCGGGCTGTAGTTTTATCGACTTCCCCGAAAATATCGCGCAAATGCCAGTAGACAAAACGCCACTCAAACGCCAAAGCCCCACCGCGCCCGCTCCAAACTTCGACAAGGTACGCCAAGCCGCCGACTGTATTTCCGCCGCAAAACGCCCAGTAATTATCGCCGGTAACGGCGTAATTCGAGCCCAAGCCAGCGCACAACTCATCGAATTTGCCGCAAAATTAAATATCCCCGTTGCCACCACTTTTATGGCAAAAGGCGTTATCCCCTGTCGCCATGAGCTCGCCATCGGTACAATCGGTTTGCAAGCGCATGATTACGTCGCTTGCGGCGTTGACCGTGCCGACGTGGTGATCTGTGTCGGCTACGATATTGTCGAATATCACCCCTATCTGTGGAACCATAATCCCGGATGCAAAATTATCCACATCGACACCCAGCCGGCTGAAGTAGACGAATACTACCTTGTTGAAGCCGGTATTCTTGGTGACATAGGCCGCAGCTTAGAAAGCATTGCCGCGATTAGTCATCGCCACGCCGACCATGGCATCGGCCAACTTAAACAACACATTGATTATGCCTTTCATCAATATGATCAAGATGCACACTTTCCTGTTAAACCTCAAAAAATCATCCACGACCTACGCGAAGCGCTTAACGACGATGACATCACGATTTGTGATGTTGGCGCTCATAAAATGTGGATGGCGCGAATGTACAACGCGCAAGCGCCCAATACTTGCATTATCTCAAATGGATTCGCCGCAATGGGCATCGCTCTACCCGGCGCTATCGCGGCCAAGCTGGCTAAACCTAAACAAAAGGTGGTGGCTGTGACCGGTGATGCCGGATTTTTAATGAACATACAAGAACTCGAAACCGCCGTACGCCTGAATTTATCGCTGGTGATATTGATTTGGAACGACAGTGAATACGGCTTAATTAAATGGAAACAACTGAACCACTTTGGCCGCGCTTACCAAATCGGCTTTAATAATCCCGACTTTATCAAGTTAGCCCAAGCCTTCGGTGCGACAGGTTATCGTATCGAACACACCGAACAGCTGCTACCCACCCTCAAACAAGCACTCAACACCCAAGGCGTAGTAATCATTGACTGCCCTGTAGACTATGACGAAAACCTAAAACTGACGCAACAACTCGGCGCTATGATTTGCCCAACCTAACCCGATTTGACGGCTCAAAAGCTGGCTTAATTAGCGCTTTAAGCTTTCGCTTTAAACGAAAGACAACGCCAGCATAAAATAACGCCATAAAAAAACCGGCTTGCGCCGGTTTTTTTATTTTACTGTTCAGTGCATCACGCCCTAAGGATTAAGCCATGGCCTTAATACGCGCATTGATACGACTAGTCGAACGTGAAGCTTTATTCTTGTTGATAATGCCTTTACGCGCCATGCTATCTAGCTTAGACTGCGCTGCACGGAATAATTCGGTTGCAGACGCTTTATCACCTGACTGAATTGCTGCCAATACTTTTTTTACAGAAGTACGCATTGCTGAACGTTGTGATGCGTTTAATTGACGACGCTTTTCCGCTTGTCTTGCGCGCTTTAATGCTTGTGCTGAGTTTGCCACAATAATCTCCAAAATTCGGTATAAAAACTAAAGTAATCTGGGTTAATAAGTTGTCAGATTCACAACTCAGCCAGTGTTTACCATAGGGTTTGAAAGGATGGCGAAATTATAGCGATTTTAAATATCACGTCAAGTCAAAAACGCGAAAATACACAGTTAAATTTAATCAGCCGGACTTATTTAACGATTAACCGACATCTTATTTAACCCAAACAAAAAATCGGGGCTAACAGCTTTAAAATCAATTCGTTAACTGAGTCGTTCGTGTATTCCCCCTAATCCATCAATAACGCCCACACCTACAAAACTGATTAAAGGCGCTGAGCTCAGCCAACGCTAGGTGCGATGATACGGATGATGTTGCGTGATCGACCAAGCGCGATAAATTTGTTCCGCCAACACAATACGCACCATCGGGTGTGGCAAGGTCAGTTTAGATAAACTCCACGTCCATTCCGCTTGCGCCAGCAATGCCGCATCCAAACCGTCCGGCCCGCCGATAATCAGCGCAATATCTTGCCCGCCGGCCAACCAATCTTGCAACCGTGTCGCCAGTTGCAACGTGGTCGGCTGCTGCCCCTGTTCGTCCAACACCATTAAGCGCGCCCCTTTAGGTAGCGCGTCTAAAATACGCTTCGCTTCCTCTTGCTTATACTGCGCCACCGAACCGTTTTTCGCGCGCGCCGCCATCGGCAGCTCAATTAAATGCAGGCTACAGGCTTTTGGCAAACGCTTAGCATATTCGCCATACCCTTCTTGTACCCACTTGGGCATTTTTTGACCCACCGCAATCAAATAAATCTGCATCGGCGCTACACGTTCGCTTCGTTTGTCTCAGCAGGCCTGTCTTTGATTTGCCAAAGTTTTTCAATGGCATAATACGCACGCGCTTTTTCTGTCATCACATGAACAATCACATTTCCCTGATCAATCAGCGCCCAATCAGGTTCTGACGAAGTTTCAACCCCCAAACTCGGTTCACCGGCCTCTTTAAACGCCTGCTCGACCATATTCGCTAAGGCGCGCACATGGGTAGTAGAGGTGCCCGTTGCCACAATCATACAGTCGGTAAAACTCGCCACGCCAGCGACATCAATGATCTGAATATCACGTGCTTTACCATCTTCCAACGTTTTTACAACCAAATTTTGTGTCTGCTTAATGTCCATTCATTCTCCTTCAATGTAAAACATCCTTTGCCCGCGCCTCAAGAGCATTGAATTAATCGCGCGCCCATTTAATTCAGCACCGCTTATGTCAAAGACACGTAAAGTTGCTGCATTTTAATATATTCAACCACTGACAGCGGCATTAAATAATCTATCGACTGGTGCTGTGCAAGCATCGCACGAATTGCAGTAGCGCTAATCGCTAACTGCGTTACATCCACATCAATAATCTGACCGTTCCAACCGCTAAGTGCACAAACACGGCGCTGTGCAAACAACATCGCCAACTCACCTTGCGTCGGCAAAGGTTCGCCGGGACGGTGCATTAAAGCAATATGAGCCAGCTGTAAAATCTTTGACCACTGTTGCCAGCTTAAAAAATGATGAAACGCATCCAAGCCCATCATCAACACCAGACCGGGCGCCTGCGCTGTCGTCCCGAGTTCGCTGCGAATCGAGGCCAGACTATCCACCATATACGACGGTCCCCCTCGATCAATTTCACGGCGATCCAACACAAAACCAGCCTGCCCGGCAATCGCCCGCTCAATCATCTCACAGCGAGCTTGCGCGCCTGCTCCCGGTTGGCCGCGATGCACCGGCTGATAACAGGGCATAAAACGAACCTGCTGCAAAGCCAAACGCGTCATCACATCCAACGCCGGACGCAGATGACCGAAATGAATCGGATCAAACGTGCCTCCATAAATGCCAATATACGACTTAGGCCCCTCACCCATGCAGCTCACCCTCTCCTATTTTTAGTAGTCCGAACGACTCATTATACCCACGCAGCCAACCGCCAACCAAGACGTTTGCAACCACACCAACATCGCGTAAACTACTCACTATGAACCCATCTACCCGCTTGCATTATGCGAAAGCTCACTCTTGTTTCGGTGAGGTCTTTCTCGTTTTTGACCACCACGCGCTCTACGCTTGCGACTTCGCTTGCCCCGCTGATCAGACACACCATTTCGAGTACGGCGCCACTCAAGCACAATATATTGCCAACCTGATAGGACAGCGTGATAACCAACTCACGCTGCACCCAATCGGCACACCCTTTCAACAACAAGTATGGCAGGCGCTACAACACATTCCGTATGGCGAAACACGCCCTTATCAAGCCATTGCCCAAGCAATAGGTCGGCCTAATGCCGTGCGCGCTGTCGCCAATGCGATAGCACACAACCCCATCAGCTGGTTTATCCCATGCCACCGCGTGATACGCAGCAACGGCCAACTTGGTGGCTTTGCTTGGGGAAGCGAACTCAAAAAAACGATGTTAGACTGGGAACAACGCCATGCACGCGCCTGAACTCGACACTCGGCTTGCCGAACACCTCCTCCACATAATCCGCGCCCACCCGCAAGGAATCAGCGAACACGCCTTGATGAAACAACTCAGCACACTCGGTTACGATCACTTCACCCCTTCATTAGATCCGCTGAGGCTATTTCAAAGCCACTTTTTGCTATTTCACATTCTCTATCGCCTTGGCGATTCATGGCGAGCGCAAGGTTATGGTGAACTGCAAATTCATTGTTTAAAGATTGGTTTTCAAACCGAACAACTGGGTTTAGCAGGCCTGATTCAAGACGATCCGATCAAACGCTATTACCTCGATTATCAGCACTACCTCAGCACGCAAAGCGAAGACGTCGTCGCCCTGCTCAACCAGTTTTGGCAAGGTTTTAGCTCGCAAGCCGACACACAAACGCTTGAGAACGCAAAGCAACAGCTTCAACTCGATCCTAGCGCAACCCTCACGCTTACAGACATCAATCGCCAATATCGTCTACTCAGTCAGCGCCACCACCCTGATCGCGGTGGCGATACCGACACCTTTCAAAAAATCAATCAATCCGCACAAATCCTTCGACAACACTATAAAAAATGAAATAAAACCCTAAACACTTTTAAGTAAAAAGATATACGTTATTCTGTATAAATAAATAACCGAACGATATAAATATTTATGAATAGACTTTTTGCTTAATTGCGCATTTAATATACTCGAACAACTAAAACAAAATAAGCGAGGCACGAAATGATCCATATTTTTCGTATCTTTAACAATCCCGGCGCGGACTACCTTGAGTTTCATGACAAACATCATGTAATTAAAGATTTTAACGAACAAAAAGATCAAAATCGATTCAACTGGCAGATTATGCCCACACGCAAAGCCTTAATCGAAGAAAAGCGCCTCACACAACAGCGCACGTTGCAAGTCATGCACGACTTAGGCGATCAAAAGGTCGTAAAAGTTGTTATTAATGGTGCGATTAACTGGTATTCACCTTCTCATGCCCATGGCATTCCCTCAGAATATCAAGTCGCGCTCGACTTTTTTACCTACCAATGTAAGTTTTACAAAGTCACATCACGCCACCACGAAGTATTTAAAGTACTGCGCGACCCTCGCTTTAAAAGCCTACACCAAGAAATTGTTGAGCGCATTTTAAAACGTGTTAAAGATACCCGTTGCCACATCCGTCTCGACCGTTATTTAGATATGAATCTCAACAAACTGCCCCATTATGGCGTCAAACTCGACAAGGTTGACGGTACCTATATCGACATTCAAAACACCCTGCGCGAAAACCAACCCAACTGCCCACTTTTTAGCGATTTTATGTTACGCCTACTCGATGTGTGCATTGAAAAAGAACAAGAACTGCTCGGACGTAACTTTAGTCATAGCAAACAAATCAAACGCGCTTGACATCCTCCCCGCCTCAAAGGCGAAGTTTTACGCGCTGATGGATAATGAAACCGACTCAGTGATGAGTCGGTTTCATTATCCAAGCCAAACACCTAACGTCGAACACTACTGACGAATATGCCCGTCACCCAACACAATATATTTCTGCGATGTTAGTCCTTCCAACCCGACCGGTCCGCGTGCGTGGAATTTATCGGTGCTGATGCCGATTTCCGCCCCCAAGCCATATTCAAAGCCATCGGCAAAGCGCGTAGAGGCGTTCACCATCACCGAGCTTGAATCCACCTGTGCCAAAAACTGACGCGCTTTACTATAGTTTTCGGTAATAATCGACTCGGTATGGGCCGAACTGTATTGCGCAATATGCTCCATCGCCTGCTCCATGCCTTGCACTACCCGAATCGATAAAATCGGCGCAAGATACTCGGTTTGCCAATCTTCCTCAGTCGCCCGCTTGGCATCAATCAAGGCACAGGTTTTTTCACAACCACGCAATTCAACCCCTTTCTCTTGGTAAAGTTTGGCTAATTCCGGCAAAATCTCACTCGCTCGCGACTGCGCAATCAACAAGGTTTCCATCGCATTACACACCCCATAACGATGGGTTTTGGCATTCAACACCACCTTAATCGCTTTGTTTTTGTCGGCTTCATCGTCGATATACACATGACAAATACCATCTAAATGCTTAATCACCGGCACACGCGCGTTTTCGCTAATCCGCGCAATCAGACTTTTGCCGCCGCGTGGAATAATCACATCCACATATTTAGGCATCGCAATCAACTCACCCACCGCTTCACGGTCGGTCGTCTCCACCACTTGCACCGATGATTTTGGCAGGCCTGCTTGTTCTAAACCGGCTTGAATACACGCCGCCAACGCACGATTAGAAAACACCGCTTCCGAGCCGCCGCGTAAAATCGCCGCATTACCAGACTTTAAACACAACGCCGCCGCATCAATCGTCACATTTGGCCGCGACTCATAAATAATCCCCACCACGCCCAGCGGAACACGCATTTTGCCCACCTGAATACCCGAAGGGCGATACGCCATATCACTGACTTGCCCGATTGGATCGGCCAGGCCTGCAATTTGGCGTAAGCCTTCCGCCATCTGCGCCACGCCTTTATCGGTGATCGCTAAACGATCTAACATCGCCTCATCCAACCCATTCGCTTTACCGGCGGCTAAATCCTTCGCATTTTCGGTTTTCAAAAATTCAGCCTGCGCGATTAACTGTTCCGCCATCGCCAACAACGCACGATTTTTCTGCGCCGTGGTCGCCATCATCAAAATACGCGATGCCGCACGCGCCGCCTGTCCCAAACCCTGCATATAATTTTTAATATTCATTTTTTTATTCCCATAAACTTATAAGACCTTAATTAATCCTGATAATGCTCAAGCTACGCGCTGACAAGGGCTATTCAAACGAAAAACCAAGATACTCAAACTCAAAACAAAACGGTTAAAAACACGCATTTTAACGATAGCACGGAACAGGTGCAAAACATTCCGCATAGCCATTGGGTCACGCGCCTTATTCAGGTTAAACTATATGCTCTTTGACTAGATGGCACGCTCAACATGGCAAAACAACTTTATCTACAACACTTGGCACAACTTTTACGCGCGGAATACCAAAATCCTTCGCGCTCAGTCTCAAAAACCCCCTCCGTCAGCCGTATCGAAGGCTATATGGAAGCCGGTATGTTGCTTGGCCAAGTCAGTCGCGACGATCTCACACGTTTGATTGACCAAGTTCACCAAGAAGTATTTGGCACCCCCTTCAATGAAAAGCGCCCCGTAGAGGTTTTAAGCGAAGATGAGTTAGACGTACCGACTTGGCTACGCTGGCGGCATCAATCAACCCGCTAAATATAATGAGACTTAAAGGTCAGCGGCTTACTCACTCAAATACCCCCAAAAAATTTTCAGAGTTCGCGTGGCCTAGGTTGTTACGACGGTTAATCATAACATCACCAACACCCGCGAGCCGCGCCCAAAGAAGTAGTTTAGAAAGTCTACAAAAACGTGGCCATACAAACCTTAAAACCTAGCCTAACGATAACCTGAAGGCCGATAGCCGGCTTTTGGCACAAACTGACAACGCACGCGTCCTTGAATATAATCCGACGAGCTTAACCGCTGATTAAAACCGCGCTGATAATCGCCAAACGTCCCAATAACCTTCGCACAAAGGCGCTGATCTGCCATATCCCCCTCGTATTCACACAACTGCAAGGTTTGTCCGTCAAAACGCGCATACACCGGCTGAGAATAACGCACATAGCCTTTTTCAATATGCGCCAAGGTATAGCTCACTTGCTCAGCGATGATTAAATCCATCGCCAAAGACTCCACCGCACGCCAGCGCCCGCCCAACTTTGCCTGCGCCTCGCTTAGTACACACTGCAGATGCTCACCATACCCCGCTTGCTGGCGTCTAAGCGCTAACGCCGCTCGCTCCTGCTCTAACACCAAGGCGCGCTGGCGAGCTTCCGCGGCACGTTGCTGGGCCCGCTGCTGATCAAGTTCAACCTGTTGCTGTTGTGCTTTAAATTGCTCATCCGGCGTGAGCGCTTCCCACTGAGCCTTCGACATCCCCAGCGGATAGCTGGAACAAGCCGACAGCCACACCCCAAACAAACTCACCAACAGCAAAATTAGACTCGACTTATACATCTTCTCCCACCTCTTAAAAATCGTGTCAACGCATTACACTCGAACACGTCGATTAATGTTTAGCCAAAAAGCGATCCAACTGATCGGCAAAGGCTTTCGTATCGCGCGCATGATGCGGGGTTGGCCCACCGGTTTGCACGCCGCTTGAACGCAGACTTTCCATAAAATCACGTAATGTCAAACGCGCTTTAATATTCGCCAAGGTATAACGCTCGCCGCGCGGATCAATCACCTCGCCTCCCTGACTCAATACTTCATACGCCAAAGGAATATCGGCACTAATTACCAACTCCCCCTTAGCAACGCGCTCAACGATAAACTGATCTGCTTTATCAAACCCCGCCTCCACTTGCATCGCTTTAATCCACGGCGACGGCGGACAACTAATACCACGATTGGCTACCAAAATTAGCGGCACCTGCCAACGCTCAGCAGCACGAAATAACACATTTTTAATCGCAACTGGACAGGCATCCGCATCAACCCAAATTTTCATCGTTCATCCTTTAGTTGGGCACCTCAAAAACCACCTGTTCAAATTAGCCATCTCACGGCTCGTTATTAAAGCGGCGATTTTCACCAAGGTACCAATTTTATTTTGCTTCTTTACGCATCTTACCTTAGCATAACAAATTCGTTAACTAAAACCCTCGTTGGCACGCCCCAACGCCTGCCAACTACACAATTTAGCGGGAGCCATGGTGTCCAACTCTATACGCACGCGTTTTTCTATACGCCTAACCGTTGTCTCGGCGTTTGCGCTCACCATGACGCTGATTTTACTCGTTGCCCTAAGTTTACAATACCACTTCAACCAAAAGCTGGCACAAGAAGCGGCCTTATCAGAATTCCAACTCAGCGCCGCCGTCACGCGCGACTACCTGCAACGCAATGACCTTCATCTGATACAAACCGCACAAACACTCGCCCAAAAAAACGATTTAATTCAAGACAACTGGATTACCCCGCACACGCAACGCCTATTTAGTGAAACCCTACTCGCCAATCCGCTGCTATATGCGATTTACCTCGGCTTTGATACCGGTGACTTTTACGAACTGGTGAATCTCGATGCCCACCCCAGCGTGCGTCGCCAACTGCAAGCCGACGACCTGTCGATGGTAGAACGCAAATTAGCCATCGCCGATATTTTCGAAGCCCTCACCGCCGCCGATCGCCCTTATAAACCGGCAAAAACCATCAAACAAGCGTTGGATATTCTGTATCACGAAGTCAACGCAGGCCGCCTAGATCGCGCCGTATTCGAACTACTCATCGAAAGCGGCGTCTACTTAGACTATGCGCATCACTACCTCAACGAAAGCCAAACCGAAACGCTCAGCCTCGCCGACTATCCGCCACCGGCTTCAAACTAAGCGCCGCGCCAAGCCAAACCCACATTTAGCAGGCCTGCTATTCCCAAAGACCTGCGCCATTCGCATTCAACGAGGCAAACGAGTACAATGCCCTGTTTGCATTACCAACATAAAGGACACTAAGCTGTGATTTCTACCGCTAACATCACCATGCAGTTTGGCGAAAAACCACTGTTTGAAAACATTTCCATAAAATTCGGTCAAGGTCACCGCTATGGCCTCATCGGCGCTAACGGCTGCGGCAAATCAACTTTTATGAAAATTCTAGGCGGCGACCTAGAACCCAGCGCGGGCCAAGTGATGTTAGAGCCGAATGTACGCCTAGGTAAACTGCGTCAGGATCAATTTGCTTACGAACGCTTTAGCGTAATCGACACCGTCATTATGGGCGATGCACGTCTGTGGGAAATCAAAGCCGAACGCGAACGCATATACGGCCTTGCCGACATGAGTGAAGAAGATGGCTTAAAGGTAGCCGAACTTGAAGTGGAATTTGCCGAACTCGACGGCTACACCGCCGACGCCCGCGCCGGCGAACTCCTCCTTGGTTTAGAAATCCCGATTGAACAGCATTACGGCCCAATGAGCGAGATAGCACCGGGCTGGAAACTGCGCGTATTATTAGCGCAAGCCTTGTTCGCCAACCCAGACGTACTGTTGCTCGACGAACCCACCAACAACCTCGATATCAATACCATTCGCTGGCTGGAAAACCTACTCAACTCGCGTAACAGCACCATGATTATTATCTCCCACGACCGTCACTTTCTAAATAGTGTATGCACCCACATGGTCGATTTGGACTATGGCGAACTGCGCATCTACCCGGGTAACTATGATGAATACATGATTGCCTCAACCCAAGCACGCGAACGCTTATTAGCCGATAACGCAAAGAAAAAAGCGCAAATTGCCGAACTGAAAACCTTTGTCAGCCGCTTCTCGGCCAACGCATCCAAAGCAAAACAAGCCACCTCACGCGCCAAACAAATAGACAAAATTGAATTGGCCGAAGTCAAACCCTCCAGCCGTGTTAATCCTTTTATTCGCTTTGAACAAGAGAAAAAATTGTTTCGCCTAGCGGTTGAATTTAGTCAAATACGCAAAACCTTTGAAACCAAACCGGTGCTTGACGGTTGGAGCGGGATGATTGAAGCAGGCGAAAAAGTCGCGATTATCGGCGCAAACGGCATCGGCAAAACCACCCTGCTGCGCGCACTGGTGGGCGATATTGAACTCGACAGCGGTCAAGTTAAATGGGCGGAAAACGCTAGCATCGGCTACTACGCCCAAGACCATGCACATGAATTTGCGCTCGACATGACCCTGTTCGACTGGATGAGCCAATGGAAAAAACCCGGCGATGACGAACAAGCGGTACGCGCCATTCTTGGACGGATGTTGTTTTCACAAAAAGACATCGACAAATCCGTTAAAGTCCTCTCCGGTGGCGAAAAGGGACGTATGCTATTTGGCAAACTCATGATGGAAAAGCCAAATGTCTTACTGATGGACGAACCCACCAACCACATGGATATGGAATCGATCGAATCTCTCAACCAAGCCCTTGTTGATTACCCAGGCACTGTTATTGTCGTCAGTCACGACCGCGAGTTCGTGTCCTCCGTAGCCGGACGTTTATTTATTCTTTCCGCCGACGGCTTCGAAGACTTTAACGACAACTACGAAGCCTACCTGCAACACAAAGGCCTCATCTAACCTCCCTCGCCATAACGAAGGGACAAGCCACAAAACGCTTGCCCTTCCATCCACCATCCGACGGCCCAGATTAGCAGGCCTGCTAAATCCTTTATTTTGATTTAAGTAACGCTATAATAAACGGCCAAGTGGAGAACGCTATGTCAAAAAATATTGCGCTGGTCGATGCCAACAGTTTTTATGCCTCCTGTGAAATCGCATTCAATCCGGCGTTGGCCAAACGTCCGGTTGTCGTACTATCCAACAACGACGGCTGCATTGTCGCCGCCAACTCCCACGCCAAAGCCCTGTTACGCCAATTCAAATCCAATCAACCTGTCAATGGATTTAAAGCTGCGCAAGTCGGCAGCATGATGTTTCAACCCTACTTTAAAGTTAAACACTATCTTGCCCGCTACCACACCGCCGTATTCAGCTCAAACTACGAACTCTATGCCGATATGAGCAACCGCCTACACCGCTTGTTATCACAATTCGCACCCATACAACAAATTTACTCCATCGACGAATCCTTCCTAGACTTAAGCGGCATGAACGAATGCAATCTCACTCACTACGGCCAACACATACGCCACACCATCCAACGCGGCCTAGGATTACCGGTGGCGGTGGGTATCGCCTCCACCAAAACACTAGCCAAACTTGCCAACCATCTGGCCAAACAGCAACCGCAATACCAACACGTGCTCGACCTCAATGCCCTCACCCCATCAGTAGTTGACCTCCTACTCAAACAGGTCGCGATAGATGACGTATGGGGCATCGGAAAAGCCCATAGCCAAACCCTCAAAACGCAAGGCATCTGCAACGCCTACCAGCTAAAAACCCTCAGCCCTCGTCACGCAAAACAACGCTTTTCAATAAACTTAGAACGCATTATCCACGAACTCAACGGCCAGAACTGCTTTACCCTCGCCCCACAAGCCGAAAACAAACAACAAATTATGACCTCAAAATCATTTGGCCGCCCCATTACTAGCCTGCACGAAATGGAACAGGCCGTTGCCACCTACTGCGCACGTGCCGCCGAAAAACTACGCGCCCAACACAGCACATGCCACACAATCGGCGTCAGCATTCGCACCAACCCGTTTCAACAACCCGCGCTCTACTATAGCAACCACTACCTGCAAGGTTTAGTGTCCCCCTCCGACAACAGCAGCTTGCTGATAAAAATGGCCAAGCACGCACTAAAAACCATTTGGCGCGACGGATTCGCCTACCACAAAGCCAGCGTCATCCTAAGCGACCTACAACCCAAACACACGTTACAACTAGACATCTTTGCCCCCCAATACTCCAGCCATCCCAAAGCCGATCAACTGATGCAAGTAATGGATCAGATTAACCACAAAATGGGGCGTGGTACTGTGAAAGTAGCCGCTGAAGGGCTCGCCGGACAAACCGATTGGACAATGCGCCGCAACTATTGCTCACCGCGCTACACCACGCGCTGGCACGAACTGCCAACGGTATGTTAATGAACATCTCGTTCAGCCAAAACGATTGAAACAAACCAGCATCCGCCACAATCAAAAACTTAATACTTAAAACTGCGCCTAAAAACGTCGCGCCTTTGCGGTTCAAAAATGGAATTAACAGGATAAAAACAAAAAAACCGGTTAAATCTTATGACAAGCCGTTAAAGTAACGATGATCTCTCGTGAATGATGATCCTTGATAGGGTGGATCCATGTATATCAGATCATTTTCTTTAGCCTTAATTACGGCGTTCCGAAAACCTAAAGCGCTTACCTTTGTTTTTTTGCCCAGCAGTGCCGAGACTCCAAATATATTCTGTTTCATAGTATTTGGCTTCATACCTGAGCGGCGATCATCCGCGCTCTGATTAAATAAACCTTCAGAGCTATACCTTACGGCACCTTTTACGATGCGAGCAAGCAGGTAGAGCAGTTGATGCGGATTATGAGACTTATTAAATTCATCCCTTACCTTGAAAAAATATGCTTTTCTATCGGAATCTTGCTCTAACCAAAGCCTTTCGTATTCATCGCACAAGCCCTGTGGATTATCTAGTATCTCAGACCACAACGCTATTAGTGGCTCATTAAGATCATTAAGGGCAAAACGTTTTGCGAGACCTTGCACGGCTGCGGCGATAGATTCTGCTCCAGCACCACAAAATGGCTCATACAAGCATCCAACATCAGATGGAAAATGGGGGAGGA
>JAVETW010000104.1:0-2709 GCA_034005865.1 Thiomicrospira sp.
TCTTCCGATCTCAACACATTATTTATGCGTTAAGTGATCCGAGTGTTTATCGCCTGATCGCCGGCTTACGTGATGTCGCCGAAAGCCAATTGGATTCAATGCAAAGTTTATTGCTTGAACACCTTAAACCCAATACGCCGTTTGAACCGATTTCACTCAGCGCACTGAAAGCGTTTAACCAACCCTACACCCTGTTAGACGTGAGACCGGAAGACGAATTTGCCGCTGGCCATATTCCGCAGGCGATTAACGTACCGATTGAAAAACTACCGGAAAAATTGAACGAACTACAAACCGATCACACGCTGGTGGTGTATTGTCGCGGGCCATATTGTATGTGGTCACAGCAAGCGGTTGAAGTCTTACAACAACGCGGTATTCAAGCCAAACGCCTCACCGAAGGCTACCCGGAATGGCAAGCGCAAGCCAATCACTAACTTCTTTATATATTGTCAAACTAGGTAATCTGTATGATCTTAAATCTAACTAAACCCAACTACCGTTCCTTGGTTGAACTACTCGCGTTAGCTGAAATAATGTTCGAAAAAATTGAAGGCAGCGGCTTGGCTGAACCGGGTATGTCAGAAGCTTATCACGCATTCATGCAATCCATTTTTCGACATGCCGATAAAATGGACGCAGCCGATGCGATTGAATTTGATCCGGACGATAAGCAGTGGCACGTCACCGATTCCCTGTATGAGTTCTGGGATGAACAGTTGCAAATCATCGAGCGTGCAGACTTTGTTAATCAACTTGCCGTCAATCTTGCCTTTAGAGAGGACGAGATTACAGGACGTTACGCCAATGTGAAAAAAATACCGTCGCCCGAAAAAATGATTGCGCAAGCCCAACAAACGTATGAAAAACAACTTGAACGTCTGATGCAAAATGGACTAGGTCTGTTGGAGTGTCTGGACAAAACCGAACTAAAAAAACGCTACCCTAAACTCGATGTAGAGGACTTTTTGGCTAACCAGGCGCGTGTGCTTCAACAGGGATTTAACCCAGAAATGCCCGATGATTTGGACGATTTTTTTCAAACCGACCCTGAACCAGATTTTGAACCTAAAGCAACCCCCGTCAAAACAGCCAAAACCAACAGCAAGGTCGTGCCGCTTCACCCACAAGCGGAACAACTTGGTTTAGAGGCATTCCCCGGTTCGGACGAACTCATGTTTGAACTCAAGCTATCGGTAAAAGAAGCCAAACCCGCCATTTGGCGCAAGGTGTTGGTTCCGGCGAATATCAGCTTAGCGAAACTCCACAAACTGATTCAAATTGTGTTTAACTTTGAAGACTATCATCTGCATCAATTTACCTACAATCGCCAAGAAATTAGCAAAAGCGCCGAAACCCGCACTGCGTTAAACAGCTTACTGGTTAAACAAAAGCAAAAGCTGGATTACGCCTATGATTTCGGTGACGGCTGGGAATTTACTATTCAGCTTGAAAAGGTTCACCCCAATATCGCTGCACTAGAAAACAGCCTTGCCCAAGTCATCGACGGCGCGCGCGGCGGCTTGTACGAAGATATCGGCGGTATTTGGGCCATTAACGACCTGGTGAGCGCCTTGACTAAAAACCAACCCATACCGCCACATCTCGAAGATTTAGACCTGACAGTGGAAGACCTGACTTACTGTGACATAGACGGCTATAACGCCACGCTAAAGAAAAAACTCAAAGCGCCTAAAAAACGCTAAACCACCTCATAAACGGCGTTTTCCCTAACGCCGTTTACTCTAGCAAAACTCGCATAACAGGGTTATTATTGCCCCTATTTCGCAATAAGCAAACATAAGCAGACCACGAACCATGTCTTTATCTATCCGCGATATGCGTACCAACACGCACAAGTTTGTGCAAACCTACACTGAAGCCCACAAAGAGAATGCCGAAGCACAGAGTTTTCTGAATGATTTTTTTGCCATTTTCGGCATTCCACGTCGCCGCGTAGCGAGCTTTGAACAGCCGGTAAAAGTGGACGAAAAAGGCACTAAACGTATCGACCTATTCTGGCCGGGCGTGTTACTGGTGGAAATGAAATCACAAGGCCAAAACCTCGACAACGCCTATTTAGCTATCCGGTGTAATTAACTTAATACAAGCCGTATTTAACAGTTCTGCTAGAATTGGCCAATATCCTTAAAGAGTTTGTAAAATGTCACTTTTATCATGCGTTGAAATTTGTGTCGTTGCCGGTGGTCAGGCATTAGGTATTGAGAATGCGGGTTTTCGTGCAGAAGCTTTAGTTGAGATTGATGCACGTTGTTGTGAAACTTTACGCCATAACCGACCAAATTGGAATGTTATTGAGGGCGATGTAAAAGAGTTTAGTGGCCAGTCCTACAAAGGCGTTGATTTGTTTGCTGGCGGCGTTCCTTGCCCGCCTTTTTCAAAGGCTGGCAAGCAGCTTGGGCGAGAAGATGAACGTAGAGGCTTACGCCTTATTGATGAAATCCGTCCTAAGGCCGTAATGCTCGAGAATGTGCGTGGTTTTCTTGATACGATTTTTTGATGATTATCGTATAGAACTAAAGCGAAATTTACAAAAAATTGGGCTATGTTGTGGATTGGCGTCTACTGAATGCTTCAGATTTTGGTGTTTCACAACTGCGCCCAAGAGTTGTGATTATTGCTATAAAGAAAGATTATGCTGCAAATTTTGAGTGGTGCAAATCTAGCGGCGTTAAACCCCCGACAGTA
>JAVETW010000104.1:2719-4428 GCA_034005865.1 Thiomicrospira sp.
AGGCGAGTTGCTTCTAGATCAAATGGCCGAAAATGGCTGGTTAGGCGCGAAAAGCTGGGCTATGCAAGCTGATGATATTGCACCAACAATTGTTGGCGGTTCAAAAAAACATGGCGGACCCGATTTAGGACCTACTAGGGCAAAAAAGGCATGGGCATCACTTGGCGTTAACGGTATGACAATAGCCGACTCAGCCCCTGAAGCTGAGTTTATCGGGATGCCGCGCTTAACTGTTCCTATGGTAGCAAGAATACAGGGCTTTCCAGATGATTGGTCTTTTTTAGGCAAAAAGACACCTGCATACAGACAGGTTGGTAATGCTTTTCCTCCACCTGTTGCTCATGCTGTCGCTTATCAACTTCAAAGTTGTTTAACAGTCTTGAATTCAGGAAATTAGCTTTGTTTGATGTGATGCGGATTGGTTTTAAAATATGACAATCAAAATTGACTTGGCTTGCTAAAAAAATTGCGATTTTAGACGCACGCCAAACAGAGTTTGATAAAGACCCAACCACCAGCCTCGCCGACCTGTACGACCCGGACATTATGCCGCCCACATTACGCAAAGCCCACCAAGCATTAGACAAAGCAGTCGATAAACTCTACCAACCCAAAGGCTTCAAAACCCCATTAGAGCGAGTCAAACACCTGTTCGAGCTTTACCAACAACTGACAACCAAGGAGACCTAAAATGGGAAACTATCGGGGTTATGTCACTAGGCCTGCATTGGATGCATTTGTGAGCATGGAAAAACCCATTGAAATACCGCACAAAGGTTTTCAACGTAAGCCAAATAACAATAGTTACGCTGAAATTCGGTTTCCTTTTTATGATAAAAACGGCATGACGATTCCCGGTTGGTCAATGTTGGTACAGGTAAAAAACATCACCTTGGATATGTGTAAAGAGGCGTATATTGTGTTTTACGAAACCGAACGCGGTATGGATACGGTTTTTAGGCTTGATGTGACGCCCAAGATTATAAAATCGCACAATGACCGAGAGGGCAAAACTGGGGATATGTATGGCGCACATTTCCATGAATTAGACCGCATTATGTCAATTGCTGAGGATTTTGATTTTGAGTGCTTCGAGCAAAAACATCGCAAAGATTGGTTGAATTTTGTAGCAACTAAACTCAAAATAACCGTTATTGAACCGCAAATTGATGACTTATTTGGTGGCTGGCCATGGACTGCTTAAACACGTTAAAACTATTAGGATTTGAATGCATAACTTTGAACGAGGTTGTTGTTCTGTCTAGCCCTATCAGCTTTTCTGACGGCACACCTATGGCGATTACGTTGAAGCCGCATAATAACGGTTTTATCTTGTCAGATGATGGCGAGACCTTATTTGCTTTAAATGCGAATGGGATGCCTATGTCTGATGGACGCAAGTTTAACTATTTAGTTGAATACGCCAAGGACTTTAATTTGGCGTTAAATGAGCAAGGCGCTTTTTTTGCTTTTACACCTGTTGAAAAAGCAAATGGCGTGGCGGCTAATTTTTTAACCTTTTTTAACTTTATCGCAGATTGGGAAAAAAAGAGTCTCGCGATTGGTAATGAAGAAAGCTCATTGATCGACAAGGTTATTTCTGACTTAAAAAGACGTTTCCCGTCAGCGCTAATTGAAGCACGCCCGGATGAAGTGTATGGTGCTTCCGGTGCAGCATACCGTTTTGATGCCAAAATGGATGATCGTTA
>JAVETW010000105.1:0-4420 GCA_034005865.1 Thiomicrospira sp.
ATGAGTCAACCTGAGCAGGGCGCGGCGGCCGTTCCTGAAGCGGTGGTACGGTTTTGTTCGATTGCCGAACCCTATGCACCGGATGCGCAGTACGATGGGGTGTTTATTGAAGCCATGCAAGCGATCACCGAATGGCATATTCAGCGTTCGCCTTGGTATCGTGAATTTGCGCGTTTAAACGCTATCGTCCCCGATAAACTCACCAGTATGGACAAGTTGATCGCCATGCCGCCTGTTCACGCCAACTTTTTTAAAGCCCATGAAATTCGCTCCATTACGCAAGACGAAGTGGTAGCACACATGACCTCATCCGGCACGACCGGACAAAAATCGCAGATGTTTATGGATACGTTTACCTTTGAGCAAACCCGCCAAATGGTGCGTTGGGCGATGAGCGCGCGCGGTGTGATGTCTGACCAGGCCTGCCATTATTTGGTGAATGCCTATGAGCCGTTTGAAGGCATTAAGGTGGGCACATCGCGCACCAATCAGTTTTTAATGCAGTTTGCGCCGGTGGCGGAGCAGTGTTGGACGTTGCGCCACATTGGCGGGGGGGATCATCAATTTGATGTTTTTGGTGCGATGGCGGCCTTGCAGGCCTGGTCGCAAGGCGATACGCCGGTGCGCATTATTGGTTTTCCGGCGTTTTTGCATTTTATTTTGCAACGTATGCGTGACTTGGGTGTGGGCGATTTACGCTTACCTAAAGGCAGTTTGGTGATTTTTGGCGGCGGTTGGAAAGGTCATGCCGATCAAGCGATTTCGCGTGAGCAGTTACACGCCAATATTCAAACCCAATTAGGTATGGCCGCCGATCGCATTGTCGAAACTTTTGGTTCGGTGGAACATAGCATTCCGTATATTGCCTCAGCACGTCAGCGTTTGCATCAGCCTACCTGGTCGCGGGTGGTGGTGCGCGATGTCAAAACCTTGCAACCGGTGGCCGATGGTCAGCCCGGTTTCTTGTCGTTTATTTCCCCGTATATTACCTCGGCGCCTGCACACAGTGTGGTGATGGGCGATATGGCGGTGCGTTATGCGCCGAATCCGTTGCTTGAGCCGGATGAGCCGCCGACACCCTGGTTTGAGGTGTTAGGGCGTGCCGGTGTGTCGGCGAATAAAAGTTGCGCGGCGGCGGCGGCCGAACTGCTTAAATAAGGGCATCTCGAACAACCCTCGATAAATTTTTGCGGGACTTAAAGGTTACTTATTCTAGGCGCGACTCGCCGGTCTTAGTCATTCTATGGCCAAGAGTCGTAACAACGAAGAAGTGGCCTTTAAGCCCCGCCCGAAGGGGCTTAGCCAAGTTCGCCAGCTCCGCGTTGTGAACGCTTGCAAGGTCTAGACATTCCTTCACGTTCACGCCTTGATCTGACAAACTTGGCGTTGCCAAAAAATATCAGGGGTTATTCGAGATGCCCTATATCGTTTTTTGCACGCATGATTGACTCGTGCAGACGACTTCTACAGATTGCAAACATGAGGAACACATCCATGTCACAACATTTTTGGTTTGGCGAATGGCTAGACGACACACAATTAGATGAGGCGATTGCCGCCTTAGACACCCATTTAGCCGCAACCTTGGCACAGGCGTTTCCGTTTGATGACTTATTGGCGGCGTGCGATGCCTTGGCGCAGGCACTGACTCCCGAGCATCCGATTTATCAGCGGTTATTTGCGTTAGCGTGCGAAACCACAGCCGCAGACGATGCGCATGCGATGTTACAAGGGTCTGCCGCGTCGCTGATGCGCGAGGCGATGCAAGGTAAATTACGTGCCGAACTGGGCTGTTCGCGCCCGGGTGTGTTGGCGAAACGTTATCCGCATCGTCAATTTGAAACCTGGTTTCCGATTGGCTGCGTGGTGCATGTGATGCCGTCAAATGTATTTGCGGTGGCGGCGTTGGGCTTGGTGGAAAGCTTATTGGTCGGTAATGTGAATGTGGTGAAGCTCAGCGCGCGTGATTCGGCGTTTGCGGCGGTGTTTGCGCAAGCCTTGTGTGAGCTGGATGCCAGCGGACGTTTGCAACACTATATCGCGGTGGTGCATGTCGCCTCCGCGCAACAAGCGCGTTTACAGGCGTTATTTAAGCAAGCGGATGCGATTTCGGCTTGGGGCGGCGAAAAAGCGATTCAGGCGATTAAGCAGGTTGCACCGCAGGGCGCGCGCGTGATTAGCTGGGGGCATAAGGTGTCGTTTGCCTATTTGGCGCGTGAAGCCTTAGACGATGACACCCTTTATCAACAAGCCTTAGACGGCTTTGCCCGTGATGTGTGCCGCTTAGATCAGCAGGCCTGCTCCAGTCCGCAAACCTTGTTTGTGGAAACTGATAATGTGGGTTTAAATCAAGTGGCACGCGATTTAGCGCAACGTTTAGCACAGGTATCGCCGACGATTGCAGGCGCATTGCCGGATCAGGGCGAGCAAGCGGAAATTACCAGCGTGGTGTCGGTGACGAAGGCGGAACAGGCGTTGGGTTTGACCCAGGTTATCGAGGACGAACAAGCCGGACGTTGGCGTATTTTGGTGGATTATCGCCCCGGTTTGCGGCCTTCGCCCTTGTATCGCACCATTTGGCTAAAACCGATTCAGCGTGAGCAAGTGACGCACATCTTGCGACCGATGCGAGCTTGGCTGCAAAGCTGTGGTTTGGCTTGTGGTTTAACCTCGTTGGCGGCGTTAAGTCGTGCATTGTTAAGCGCGGGAGTGACGCGTATCGCCAGGCCTGGTGAAATGGTGGATAGTTATTTGGGTTCGCCGCATGACGGCGTGTATGCTTTGGCGCAATTGAGCAAACGTGTCACAGTGGATGCCTCGGAGCAGGCGGCGCAAATTGGTTCGTTTGCGGAGTTAGAGCCGCGTCAATCCAGTATTGCGCTTGGCAAGCCCATTTTAGATAAGGCGCATTTTCAGGCTTTGTCGAATGCGGTCGAGGCGGCGGATTTGGTGTTCCGCAGTGGCGGTTCGAGCGGTAAAACCGTCTATTCGACGTTTTCATGGGACGATTATCACGATCAAATGCGTGCCGCCGCGCACGGCATGGTGGCCGCCGGTTTAGACCCGGCACAAGACCGCATTATGAATTTGTTCGCGGCCGGTCATTTATATGGCAGTTTTATTAGTTTTTGGACGATATTGGAAACCCTGCGCGTGAAGCAGTTGCCGATGGCGATGATTGATGATTATGACGAAATTGCCGAGGTGATTGTCGATTATCAGGTGAATGCGTTGGTGGGGGCGCCGTCGCATATTTTGGGCTTGTTTAATGCGCAAAAACACCGTTTAAAAGGCGTGGTGAAAAAAGTGTTTTACGGCGGCGAAAAACTCACCCGTGCGCAAGCACGTTTTTTAGCCGAGGACTGTGGGGTCGAGGTGATTCGTTCGGCGGCGTATGGGTCGAACGATGCCGGGCCGATGGGCTATCAATGTCCGCATTGCGTCGGCGGCGAACATCATGTGTGTAGCAGTATTCAGCAGTTAGAAATTGTCGATATGGACGAGGATAAGCCGGTGGCGACGGGTGAAACCGGGCGTTTGCTGTTTACGTCGTCGGCGCGCAGTTATCCGCCGGTGGTGCGTTACGAAATCGGCGACACCGGGCGTTGGATTGATGAACCCTGTGCTTGCGGGCGTACCGACCCGAAATTTGAGTTGCAAGGGCGGATGGGCGACTTTTTTAAAGCCGGTGGGCCTTTCTTTAACTATCGCCAGTTTGTCAATATTTTGGATCAACAGTTGGATTACACCGGCCCGGTGCAAATCCATGTGTATGAAGATGGGCATACGACAGTATTAAAGCTGGCGTTATTAGAAGGGCATGGTGTGAGTGCGGCGCAAGCGGAACAGGCGTTGTTGGCGCATTATCCGACCATCGGTTATATGATGGAAATCGGTTTAAGTTTCCGTTTTGAAGCCGTTGTACAGCCGATGTCGGCATTTGATGTGGTCGCGGCGAGCGGTAAAATTCGCCCGATTTGTGATGATCGAGGAGCCGTGTAATGAGTCAACTTGCGCGTTTACAACAGCATTTAACCTTTGTGTATCAGCATTCGCCGTTTTATCGTGATGCCTGGCAGCAGGCCTGGTCACAGGCGCAGGGCGTGCCGAATTTAAGCGATTTGCCTATTGTCGATCATTCGGCGTTTTGGTTGGCAAATCGGTTTGAGACGAATCAGGTGATGACCGCGCCGTTTGACAATGGCTTGGTGTTTAAAAGCGGCGGCACTACCGGCAACCCGAAGTTTTCGTATTTTAGCAACGACGATTGGCGCTTGTTTTGTCAGGTGTTTGGTCGGGATGCCTTGATTCGTGGCGGCTTGCAAGCCGGAGAGCGCGTGGCGAATTTGTTTTACGGCGGCCAGTTATATGCGTCGTTTTTATTTATTGGGCGCAGTATTGAAGAGGCCGGAGTCGGGGT
>JAVETW010000106.1:0-4411 GCA_034005865.1 Thiomicrospira sp.
CGACGCTCTTCCGATCTTCGCTTTTTGCACTACGTTGAGAAAACGCATCGCCATTTTTTCCGGCAACACCTCGTGGTAGCGTTTGCCAATCAGGCTTTGGCCATCAGCATATAACGAGCGTTCTTGACCGCCGATAATGTCCAAGTAAGTCCCATCCTGCCCCATAACGAAAATCGGGTCGGGCATGGCGTTGGCAATCGCAATGATATGTGATTGTAGGGTTTGTTGGCTTTGTGGCATAACGGCGTGCCCTCGTTTATTTACTAATGGGTTTGTATTTAATGCGGTGTGGTTGTGCAGCATCCGCCCCTTTGCGACGTTTGAGGTCGGCCTCGTAGTCCGAGAAGTTACCTTCAAACCACTCTACGTGGGAGTCGCCTTCAAACGCTAACATATGGGTCGCAATACGGTCTAGGAACCAACGGTCATGCGAAATGACCACTGCGCAACCGGCAAATTCCAGCAAGGCTTCCTCTAATGCACGTAGGGTTTCAACGTCTAAGTCGTTGGTTGGTTCGTCGAGTAACAACACGTTGCCGCCTTTGCGCAGTGTTTTGGCAAGGTGGACACGGTTGCGTTCGCCGCCGGAGAGTTCGCCGATGCGTTTTTGTTGATCCGAGCCTTTAAAGTTAAAGCGCGAACAATAAGCGCGTGAGTTGACTTCAAAATTACCCACCATAAAGACTTCGTCCCCGTTTGAAATCTCTTCCCAAACGGTTTTATTGTCATCGAGGGTGTCGCGACTTTGATCAACATAGGATAACTGCACGGTTTCGCCAAACACGATGTCGCCGGTATCGGGTTTTTCTTGTCCGGTTAGCATACGGAATAGGGTAGATTTACCTGCGCCGTTCGGGCCGATAATGCCAACAATGCCGCCTTGTGGCAGTTTAAAGCTCAGCTCATCAATCAATAAACGATCACCAAAGCCTTTGGAAATGCCATTCACTTCAATGACTTTTTCGCCCAAACGCTCGGCGACCGGAATAAAGATTTCGTTGGTTTCGTTGCGTTTTTGCGTTTCAACACTGCTGAGTTCGTCAAAGCGTGCCATACGTGCTTTAGACTTGGCATGGCGGCCTTTCGGGTTGGCGCGCACCCACTCTAATTCATGTTTAATGGTGCGTAAACGCGCCGCTTCTTGTTTGGCTTCTTGCTCTAGGCGTTTTTCTTTTTGCTCTAGCCAAGATGAATAATTGCCTTGGTATGGGATGCCTTGACCTCGGTCGAGTTCTAAAATCCATTCGGCGGCATTATCGAGGAAATAACGATCGTGGGTAATCGCTACCACTGTCCCAGGGAACTCAAGCAAGAAACGCTCTAACCAAGCAATCGATTCAGCATCTAAATGGTTAGTCGGTTCGTCTAGCAGCAACATATCCGGTTTGGATAGTAATAGGCGGCATAATGCAACACGGCGCCGCTCACCGCCGGATAACTTGGTTACATCGGCTTCCCATGGTGGTAGGCGCAAGGCATCGGCGGCGATTTCGAGCGTGCGCTCGAGATTGTGGCCGTCCATAGCTTGAATTTTGTCTTCTACTTCTTGTTGCTTTTTAGCCAGTTTGTCGAAGTCGGCATCGGGTTCGGCATAGGCGGCATAAATGGCGTCTAATTCAGCCATCGCTTGTTTAACATCCGCTACCGCTTCCTCAACGTTGCCACGTACATCTTTTGTTGGGTCCAGTTGCGGTTCTTGTGGCAAATAACCCACGCGAATACCTGGTTGCGGGCGCGCTTCGCCTACGATGTCGGTGTCGATACCAGCCATAATGCGAAGCAGTGTCGATTTACCGGAACCGTTTAGGCCTAAGACGCCGATTTTTGCGCCGGGAAAAAACGATAATGAAATGTCTTTTAATATATGACGTGAGGGAGGAACGACCTTGCCCACGCGATTCATGGTGTAAACAAACTGTGCCATAGTGCTCTCAATTTGGGGTTAAATGGGTAGGTTGCGGCTGTCTCGCTACGCTGCAAGCCAATTGGCTCAACACTTTACCGAAAATTGTCGCGTTTATAAAGTAGTCGCATGGATTTAACGTGGTGATTTTTGAAAACAACTGTTAAAATCTTCATCCTTTGTTTTTGAATCGCCGCTTATATTTTGATTTGGGAGAGTGCCGTATGTTTAGTAAAACCATGACGATTGCTGGTTATGATGATGAAATCGCGTTGGCGATTGCCGCTGAGGCGAAGCGCCAAGAAGACCATATCGAATTGATTGCGTCCGAAAACTATACCAGTCCGCGTGTCATGGAGGCTCAGGGCTCGGTATTGACCAATAAGTATGCCGAAGGCTATCCGCACAAGCGTTATTATGGCGGCTGTGAGCACGTCGATGTGGTGGAGGCTTTAGCGATTGAGCGTGCGAAGCAGCTGTTTGGTGCGGATTATGCCAACGTACAGCCGCATTCCGGTTCGCAAGCAAACGCACCGGTGTTTATGGCATTACTAGAGCCGGGCGATACGGTATTAGGCATGAGTTTGGCGCATGGCGGTCATTTGACGCATGGTGCAAAGGTGAACTTTTCCGGCAAAATTTATAATGCGGTGCAATACGGCTTAAACCCGCAAACCGGTGAAATCGACTATGAACAGGTCGAAACGCTGGCTAAAGAGCATAAGCCGAAAATGATTATTGCTGGTTTCTCGGCTTATTCTCAAATTGTCGATTGGCAACGTTTCCGCGATATCGCTGATATGGTGGGTGCGTATTTAATGGTGGATATGGCGCACGTTGCAGGCCTGGTCGCTGCTGGCGTGTATCCTAATCCGGTGCAAATTGCTGATGTGACCACGACGACGACGCATAAAACCTTGCGTGGTCCACGCGGTGGGTTGATTTTGGCGAAAGCGAACCCTGAAATCGAAAAGAAATTAAATTCGTTGGTATTTCCGGGAACCCAAGGCGGCCCGTTAATGCACGTGATTGCGGCTAAAGCAGTCGCGTTTAAAGAAGCGATGGAACCAGAGTTTAAAACCTATGCGATAAATGTGGTTAAAAATGCGCAGGCAATGGCTGAGGTGTTTATTGCGCGCGGTTTAGATGTGGTTTCGGGTGGGACAAAAAATCATTTGTTCTTGGTGAGCCTAATCGAAAAAGGCTTAACCGGTAAGTTGGTGGATGCGGCATTAGGCGCTGCGCATATCACTATTAATAAGAATTCTGTACCGAATGATCCTATGTCTCCGTTTGTGACCAGTGGTATTCGTGTGGGTACGGCAGCGGCGACTACGCGCGGTTTTAATGAGCAGGATTGTCGTGAGTTGGCGGGTTGGATGTGTGACGTGATTGATGCGTGTGATCAAGCCAACGAATGCTGGGATGATGCAGTGATTGCGCAGGTGCGTAATCAGGTTAGCGCTTTGTGTGCCCGTTATCCTGTTTATAAATAATCCATTTCACCAAGTCGGTTATCGGGTTCGGTAGCCGATGCGGGAGCACGTATGCATTGTCCTTTCTGCAATACCCCTGAAACCAAAGTTGTCGATTCGCGTTTAGCCACCGAAGGCGCGCAAGTACGTCGGCGTCGCGAGTGCTTAGCTTGCGGTGAACGTTTTACGACCTATGAAACCGTGGAGTTGTCTTTGCCGCGGGTGATTAAAACCGACGGTAATCGTGAGCGTTTTGATGAACAAAAAGTGCGTCGAGGTTTAATTAAGGCTTTAGAAAAGCGGCCGGTAGAAAGCGAGCGTATCGACGAGGTGGTGAATCATATTGGTAAACAGATGATGGCGGAAGGCGCGCGCGAGGTACCTTCTTCACAAATTGGTGAATGGGTGATGCAGGCGCTTCGTGAATTGGATCAGGTGGCGTATGTGCGTTTTGCGTCGGTATATCGTTCGTTTCAGGATGTGAATGCGTTTCGCGAAGAAATCGAAAAGTTGATGCAGGCGACGGCCGCAAAAAGTAAGGTCGAATAAATCTAAAAGTAATAAGGATAGCCTGTGGCCCAAGATCGCGACTGGATGTTACAAGCCATTGCGTTGGCAAAAAACGGTTTATATTCAACGCGCCCTAATCCCTTAGTAGGTTGTGTAATAGTCAAAGACGGTAAAAAAATTGCCGAAGGTTGGCATCGTCAAGCGGGTGGGCCTCATGCTGAAGTGTTAGCTCTGGCGCAAGCGGGTGAGATGGCGCGGGGAGCAACGGTCTACGTCACGCTTGAGCCCTGTTCACATTTTGGTAAAACACCGCCTTGCGCGAATGCGTTGATTGCGGCCGGGGTAAAGCGCGTGGTTGCGGCGATGCAGGATCCTAATCCTTTGGTTTCGGGTCAGGGGTTGGCATTATTGCGCCAAGCCGGTATCGAAGTTGAAGTAGGCGTTGGGCAACATGAGGCTGCGTTATTAAATCAGGGGTTTATTCGTCGTATGCAACAACAACGTCCGTTTGTGCGTTTAGATC
>JAVETW010000004.1:0-66520 GCA_034005865.1 Thiomicrospira sp.
ATGAATCACCGGATGGGTTTTACTAAAATCCCATTTGTCTTCAATAAACAGGCCTGCAAATAACGCTTGGTTGCCTTCAAACAGTTCTTTGAAGGTATCCACTAATAGACTTTTACCAAAGCGGCGCGGACGCGATAGAAAAAAGCGTCCGGCGCTGTTTACCATTTGATGCACGAGCGGTGTTTTGTCGATATAGACGTAGTTGTCTTCACGAATCGCGCTAAAGGTTTGAATGCCAATCGGCAGTTTTTTCATGGCGTGCCTACTTGTTTCATGAGTAAAAAAACGCCTTTCATTCTAACACGCTCGGTTGAAAGTTAGCAGGCCTGCTGTTTTCGGGTTTGTGATCGGTATGGTACACTTGCGCGCAAAAACCAAGGAGTAATGACGATGCCTTCATTTGATATTGTTTCGGAAGTCGATAAACACGAATTAACTAATGCGGTTGATCAGGCCAATAAAGAAGTGACTACACGCTTCGATTTTAAAGGCACGGATTCGTATTTTGAGCTGAAGGATTTGGAAATTAAAATGCACACCGAGTCGGAGTTTCAGTTGGAGCAGATGTATGCGGTGCTGACCTCTAAACTGAGTAAGCGTGGTATTGATTTGCGTGCGATTGAGTTAAAGGATGCGGATATTCAGCTTAAAACCGCGAAGCAAGTGGTGATTGTGCATCAGGGGTTGGAGGCCACCATCGCTAAAAAAATTGTGAAACTCATTAAAGACGCGAAGTTAAAAGTACAGGCACAAATTCAAGGTGATTCGGTTCGTGTGACCGGTAAAAAGCGCGATGACTTACAAGAGGCGATTGCGTTGTTAAAAGGTCAAGAGTTAGAGCGTCCACTGCAGTTTAATAACTTCCGCGAATAAGACCTAAGTGGGTTGAGTGTCCTATTTTTACCACGAAGATGAGGTGTTTTCCTAGTAAAAGTTCAGGGCACCTCGAATAACCCTCGATAAATTTTTGCGGGACTTAAAGGCCACTTATTCGAAGTGCCCTTCATTTTCAATCATCCCAAGTTTTAAAACTCAAACATTCTTAACGTCTCTTCCGGTACAAGCGTGCTGGCTTGTTTAATGCGGTTTTGCATCCAGGCCATAAATAACTCCACTTCACGCAGGCTAATACGTTCGTCAATAAAGGTCATCGACGATTGCACTTCAGCGGCTTGATTACCCGGTAGCACAATATACTTGGCGCAATTAAGTTTGGTGTTAAGCGTGGACAGGGTGATAAAAATCTCGGGGTTATCTTGGTATTCGGCCTTAATCGGGTAGATTTGACTGACGACAATGCGACTCAAACGTCCGGCTTGAATGCGCGGCTCCATAATAAAAATCCCTTGACCGTATTCGACTTCTATTTGGTCGTAGTTGCGTTGGCGGGTGATATAACCATGATTTTCCAGCGCGAGTCGTAACGTTTGGGCAGCGGGTTGATTGGCGTTAAATTCAATCCAAGCGCTCGATTGCTGCGGGGTGTGGGCGCAACCGGCTAAACCGGCGAGAATGAACATCAGGGCAAAAAAACGCAAAGGAAAAGACATGCGGGTTCCTGTATTTTTAAGATGAAGTGAGTAAAATAAACTTTCCATTAACCAAAAGGCGGCACAAAGGCCATGAGAGTGCAAAATACCATGAATTTAAACAAAGACCAAGCCCAAAACATCGCGTCCGTGTTGGCGGAAGCGCTTCCGTATATTCAGCGTTTTGCCGGGAAAACGATTGTGGTGAAATACGGCGGAAACGCGATGACCGAAGATAACTTAATGGCCAGTTTTGCCCGCGATATCGTGCTGATGAAGTTGGTGGGCATGAATCCGGTGGTGGTGCATGGCGGCGGGCCGCAAATCGGCGATTTGCTCAAGCGTGTCGGCAAACAATCTGAATTTGTGCAGGGGATGCGCGTCACTGATACCGAAACCATGGATATTGTCGAGATGGTTTTAGGCGGCTTGGTGAATAAAGAAATCGTGAATTTAATTCATCAGCACGGTGGCAATTCCGTCGGTTTGACCGGTAAAGACGGCAATTTGATTATGGCGAAAAAGTTAAAAATTACCCGTAACGAGCCGGGGATGGATGCGCCGGAAATTATTGATATTGGTCATGTGGGTGAGGTTGAGCGCATTAACACCGGTGTAATTGATATGCTAATTAAAGGGGATTTTATTCCGGTGATTGCGCCCGTTGGCGTGGATGCGCAAGGGCGTTCGTATAATATCAATGCCGATTTGGTGGCCGGAAAAGTCGCCGAAGCGCTTCAGGCGGAAAAACTGATGTTATTGACCAATACGGCAGGCCTGCTGGATAAAGAGGGTAATTTACTCACCGGGCTGAATGCAAAAACGGTGGACGAGTTAATCGCCGACGGCACGATTTACGGTGGGATGTTGCCAAAAATCCAGTGTGCTTTGGATGCGGTGCAGGGCGGCGTAAAAGCGGCGCACATTGTCGATGGGCGCGTGGAGCACGCGGTGATGCTGGAAGTGTTTACCGATGATGGCGTGGGAACACTGATTACGGCGCGCTAAGCTTGGTGCGAACATAATAAAAACGGGGCACATAATATAAAAACGGGGCACATAATGGTCCCGTTTTTATTTTAGCGGTGATTACCAGGCCTGCTAGAATCTGTTGATCATTCTTTTTTAACCACAGAGATACGAAGGTGCGAAGTTATTTAAGCGCGGTTTCAAGTATTAAGTCATTGGGTTTTGAAGATGTTTGTTTTTGTCAAACGTTTTGGCTGAACAATAAATGGATTCAGCGATTAACTAGAACTTGACTTATCAATTAGTTACGGCGAATTGTCAACAAGCTATAGCCAAGTGAAGCAAGTGGAATGAGGGTGAGATATGTCGATTCGTAGCAAGCTGGTGGCGTTATTATTGGGGTTTGGCTTTTTAATTTTGGGCGTGTTTTTGTGGAGCAATCAGTATGTATTGCATACCACGATTTTGCACTATGTCGATCAGCGCGATCAGCAGCGTTTAGAGCGTCTTAAAAATAATCTCGAAGTTTATCTAAGTGACTATGCCGACTCGGTGAATGAGCCGATATCTTCATCGGTGTGGTTGGCGTTATTGCGTTTATCTAATCGTATTGACTTAACCCAACAAACGGTGCAAATGGATAGGGTTTTACGCCGTTTTGGTCAACCAAATAATCGTTTGGATGAGTTTGAGCAACGCGTGAGTTTGCTTGGGTTGGATGGTGCAACACAGAGGGGCGCGGCGGCACAAAATTTTACGCGTGTGCTGGACGTATTGTATAACGGTCAGGTGGTGCTGCGCTTGGGGTATAGGCCGCTTGATGCGTTGACCGAGCAAGCGGATATTGAGTTTGCGCAGTGGCAAAGCAAAATACTGTTTGGCGGTGCACTGTTTATTTTACTGTTAAGCCTGGTGTTGTTGTGGCCGTTGCATTATCAATTATTGGCACCAATGCGACGTTTATCCGAAGGCTTAAAACGCTTGTCTCTAGGCGATTTTAATGTGCGTTTGGCGGCCACGCGCCAAGACGAGTTCGGCACATTAGAGCAACATTTTAATCATTTAGCGCAAAGTTTGGCGCAGGTTGAAGCCGGACGCAGCCAGTGGGTCGCCGATACCTCACATGAGTTGCGTACACCGATTACGGTATTGCGTAGTTCTATCGAGTCCATGCTAGAGGGCGTGCGCCCAACGACGACCCAAAACCTACAGGCCGTGTACGACGAAGTTTTAGTGTTAAATCGGCTGGTCGAAGATTTGCATCAGTTGAATAAGTATCATGTCGGCAATCTGCAATACCAGATGGTGCGACTGGATTGGCGCGCACTGATTCAGCAAGCGCTGGAAACGCAACGCGGCTTAATCGAAGCGAAAGGCTTGACCTTGACGATTAGCTTACCCTCCACGGCGGCTTGGGTATTGGGTGATGCGGTGCGGCTGCATCAGTTGATGCATAATATTTTGCATAATGCCTTGACCTATACCGATGCACAGCAGGCCGACGCGTGTGCCGGTGTGATTTCAATTGTATTGACGGAGCAAGACCAGGCCTGGCAGCTCAAGGTGTGTGACTCTGCGCCCGGTGTTTCAACCGACGAGCTGGCGCAGTTGAGTGCGCGTTTTTATCGTGCCGAAAGTTCACGCAATCGGCGTTTTGGTGGGGCGGGTTTAGGTTTGGCGATTAGCCGACAAATTGTGCAAGCCCATCAGGGAAGCATGGCATTCGCGCCCTCTCATTTGGGTGGTTTGTGCGTGATAATATCCTTACCTAAGCGCCATGAAGGGGTTTAATCAAGCGCGCAAATTCAGGAGATGAGTATGGCAAACAGCATTTTGTTGGTCGAAGATGAACATAAAATTGCCGAAGTCGTGCAAGAGTATTTGCAAAACCAGGGATATGAGGTGGTGCATTTGGACGATGGCGCGCAGGTGATGCCCTGGCTCAGTCAGCATTCTGCCGACCTAGTATTGCTTGATGTTATGTTACCGAATGTGGACGGCTTGAACTTATGTCGTCAGATACGCACCCTGTATAGCATGCCGCTGGCGCTGTTGACGGCCAAGGTTGAAGAAGTGGATCGGATTATCGGTTGGGAAATGGGGGCGGATGATTATATTTGCAAACCGTTTAGTTTGCGTGAACTTTTGGCGCGCGTAAAAGCTTTGTTACGGCGCGCGCAACCACACGCGCCCGCAGAATCGGGTTGGCGATTAGATAAGGATCGTTTTCAGGCTTGCTATCAAGGGCAGTGTGTTGAATTGTCAGCCATCGAGTGTGCGTTGTTGCAAACCTTGTCCGCTTCGCCCGGGCGCATTTATTCACGTGCGCAACTGATAGACAGTATTTATGCCGATCATCGCGTGGTCTCAGATCGAACCATTGATAGCCATGTTAAAAAACTACGTCAAAAACTCGCCGCCGCGTTTGGCGAAATAGAGCTTATTCATTCCGTTTATGGTGCCGGATACAAGTTTCACCTTCCAGATGCCTGACGGCTCTATCGCGTTTTCACAATCTTGTAGATTCGACGCATATTCGTTGCACATTTGGGCATGATACTAGGAATCAAGGACGGCACGCACCTTTCATACATGGCAGGGCGGCGCGGTCTTCACCTAAACTCAAAACGAGGTATTCATTATGAAAACATTCACCATGTCCTTACGTGCAACACGGCTTCCATCCTTGTTTGCTGCCGCCTGTTTAATGGGCGCAAGCTTAGCGTTTGTCCCACAAGTACACGCACAACCCGGCGCTGCGCAGATGTCGCAAGCTGAAGGTAAACCAGGTTGTCGCGGTAAACATCCGGTTTCGGCGGAGCAACGCCATGAAAAACGTCTTCAGCGCATGACCGAAAGCTTAGGCTTAACCGGCGAGCAACAAGCGCAACTAAAAACCCTGATGACGGAACGTCATCAAACGATGCAGCAACAGCGCCGCGAATATCAACAGCAACTAAAAGCCGTCTTGACCGAAGCGCAATGGCAAAAGTGGCAAGCGCAAAAATCAGAACGTATGGAGCGTATGCAACATACAAAACCGGCTACAAAAACGGATTCATAACGCGTACAAAAGTTATTAACACGCTGGCCGGGTATGAAGTAAATCATTTCAATTCCCCACAGCGGCACGAATGCACGAAGCTGATGGGTATAGCACGGTGAAATAGACAATCTTTGTGTTGTTCGTGCCTTTCACGGTTCAAAAAATGGTTTGCACTGCAAATCGAGGTGGCGATCTGTCAATCCTCAGCTTGGCGGTTTTGTTACCGCCTTTTTTACGTTTATTGATGCCATGTTGATTGCTCAAAAAGAAGATAAATAGCCTTTAAACCTTGTTAAACCTTGTGTTTAATCACGTCGATTGCCTCCTATTTGACTCATGCTGTCAATTTTTCCCAGTTTTTTTGTTTCGACTAATCGAGCTGCTCAAGTATGGGGTGTTGTTGATTGTGGACAAGCCGGATATTGGTTCATAATAGCCTCCATTTTTAAAACCCGTTATTATTGCGGCTTAACGTCAACAGAGGGAAAAGCATGGAAAAAACGCAACAACAAATTTTGCGCCATCATGGCGGCGACGGTGATCATGCGCGCACGATGATTACTCAAACCTATGCGGCGCGACATGATGAAGCTTTTTGGCAATACTGGCAAACCTGGTGTCACGGTTGTATTGCGCCGCAGGATGTGTTGCTGGATTTGGGCGCGGGCACCGGGTTATTTGTACAAGACTTATCACAGGCTTATCCACAGGCCAAAGTGATTGGTATTGAGGCCGCGCCTTACATGCTTGAGGCCTTGGTTAGTCTGCCGTCGAATGGCGAAGTGCTCGCGGATGATTTAAATCAACCTTGTGTTGCAATCCCTGAAAACACGGCGGCTGTAGCCATGTGTAATATGGTTGTACACGAACTGATGCAACCGATTTTAATGTTTAAATCGGTGTTTAATTGGTTAAAGCCCGGTGGACGGTTTTGTGTTATAGACCTTGTTCGTCAACCCTTGTCCCAGTATTTATCACATCGTTATCCACAGCTTGATTCCTGGCAGAATGCGCCTTCTCGTGAGGAGCTTGAAGAGGTGTTTGAGCATTTTTATGAACACAATCGTTATCATGCTGAAGACTTGATATTTATGTTGGAATCGGTCGGATTTCGACTTGTCGAACAAAGCGTATTAAAAAATGGTCGCATGGTGCGGTTACTGGCAGAAAAACCAAGAGGTGCGAATGTTACAGTTTAACGGCTTCGAGTTTGCTGCCACGCCGACCTTGTATGTTGGTTGGGGCGTAGTGGAGCGTCAATTGGCGACACAATTACGTCAATTCAAGGCGAGACGCATTATGTTGGTGACCGGTCGCCATGTGGCTGAACGCGCTTGTCGTTATCTTGCCCCTTTGAATGGCGTACACCATGTGATTGTGCAAGGCGAACCGACCGTCGCTTTGATTGATAAATTGGTCACGAATGCCCCGCAGGATATTGACCTGGTGGTCGGTATCGGCGGTGGCAGTGTGTTGGATGCCGCTAAAGCCATAGCAGGCCTGCTACCCGAGCGTTATTCTGTGTTGGATTATTTGGAGGGGGTGGGCTGTGGTCGCACGTTACAACAGCCACCGGTTGCGTTTATCGCTGTACCGACGACCGCCGGAACGGGTTCGGAAACCACCAAAAATGCGGTTATTTCCGAGCCGGGACGGTTTAAGAAGTCGTTTCGTGATGCGCGTTTAGTCGCTTACCAGGCCTGGTTAGATCCTTCTTGGCTTGAGGATTGTCCCGCTTCGGTGTTGTATCCGACGGCGATGGATGCGCTGACGCAGTTAATTGAGTCTTACGTGACTTTAAAAGCCAATCCGATGACCGATGCGCTGGCTTGGCAAGGCATGGTATTGTTTCAAGGTGCATTGGCGGCGTTGGATGGCGATGACGAGGCGCAAAAACAGCAGGCTTTTGCGAACTTAATGTTAGCGGCAAGCTTGTCGGGCATCACCCTAGCGAACGCCGGTTTGGGGGCGGTGCATGGGTTGGCCGGACCGATTGGTGCCTTTTTTGATGCGCCGCATGGGGTTGTGTGCGCCAGGCTGCTGGCACCGATTACGCGAGAAAATATTCAGGCGCTGCGTGCGCAAAGCGGACAAGAGGCCGTATTGCGTAAATATGGCGCTATCGCACGCTTGTTGCGCGCAGAGCCGACTGAGGCGGCTTATGCGGATGATGCAGAAAGTTTAATTGATGAGTTGGAACGCTTAACGCAACGTTATGTGACACAAGGATTGGCGGCATATGGGCTAACGGCGCAGAATGTGGCGCTGGTGATTGGACATTGTCGTGCGGGGAGTATGCTGGGTAATCCGTTGGTGTTGCCCGATGAGGCGCTGTTGCGTGCGCTTATCGCGGCACTATAATGAGCAGGCCTGCTAATCGGGTGGCTTTCATTTTGCACCACGAAGAAACGAAATGTGCGCGATTCGAGCGTCAGCTTTGGCTAGGCCGATGTTCGGCCTTTGGGGGTTGTTGTGGGCTAAATGACTACCGAGCCCTCATAGATTTCGTGGGCATCGTCAATCAGGTTGAGGTAGTAGTCTTCATCCAAGCCAAAATGCGCTAAGGCGTTGTGCGCTTGTGCTGCTTGGTTTTGTGTGGCATTAAAGTAGCCAAAACTGAACCCCTTTAGGCGACTGCCCAATTCGGCTAAGTAGGTGATGTAGGCGTAATCGGCGTCGCGCCCTTGCAGTTTGGCGGGGGAGTGGTGACCGGCAATGCCCATAACGATTTCTTGCGCAAACCCCCAGTTTTTGACAAGGGTGCCGGCGACGGCAGGGTGCGATAAGCCAATGTGGAAGCGTTCGCAGCTGACTTGCTGTGCTAAGTCGTCATCAAGCTGGGGCACTAGCTGGGCAAAGGTGGGCGGGTTGAAAATATCCATCAGCGCGAGCCCCATGTCGTGGAATAAGCCGCATAGGAACGCATGGTTGGGGTTGAGGCCAACGCCGATCGCGCGTGCCAGTTCTTTGGCGATATAGGCGCTGAGCAGGGCGTTTTTGAGAAAGGCTTTGGTTTGGATGGTTTTGCAGCCGATTTTTAGGCCGCTTAAACTGACTTGATGCGCAATATTGTTAATTTCGCTGATGCCTAAGCGGACGATGGCTTCGCTTAGGTTGTCGATTTGGCGATTATGGCTGTATTTGGGGGTGTTGGCGGTTTGAAGAATGGCGACGGTGAGGCGCGAATCTTTCATAATAATGTCTTCAATGTCTTTGGCGGAAATCTCCGGTTGCTGCAGCGCGCGTTGCAACTCAATCATTACCGAAGGCAAGCGTGGTAGCAGGTCGCTGCTGTTGAGGGTGTCGATTAAGTGTTGGCTAGTGAGTTTCTGAGTCATTGAAGTGCGCCTCTTGTTGTATGTTTTTATGGTTTTGTATTCTAGCCTGTGTACAGAGCTTGTTAAATGTTAAATATCGCGTTTGTTGATTGCACCCTTTGCGTGCTCGGTCTAAACTTAAGGTTTAACAATAGGGCGCTGGCAGGTGAAATGCCGTGTCAGCAAGCAAAAAACATCGTTTTGAATTGAATTAAGGAAAATTTATGACTCACTCTATTTCTTCATCTATGACGTGGCTGGGGCTTGCGTTGTTGTCGTTGATGCTCGTGTTGCCACAAGTGGCGGAAGCGAAGCGTTTTGGTGGTGGTAAAAGCTTAGGGCAGCAAAAGTCGATGCCAGCGCAACAGCGTCAGGCGCCGTCGCAAACTCAGCCCGCGGCGCAACCGCCACGCCAAGCCGCCCCGAATCAAGCCACATCAGGCGCATCGAAATGGTTAGGTCCGTTAGCCGGATTAGCCGCAGGCGGTTTATTGGCTTGGATGCTGTTTGGCGAGGGGTTCGAGGGCATTCAGTTTATGGATATTATGTTGGTGTTATTAATCGGTGTGGGCATTTGGTTGTTTTTGCGTGCGCGTCGTCGTCAAGCAACCGAACCGGATTTGGCGTATGAAGGCGCGCAGACCTCGTCTGCCTCCAGTCAGCCGGTGATGCGTGAGACTGCACCAGTATCAACAGCCGCTGCCGCGCCAACGTCAAACGCAGGTTCGATTATCGGTTCGGCTTTATCTGCACAAGCGCAGCAGGGTGTGGCCGCACCAAGTTGGTTTGATGCACAAGGGTTCTTAGACGGTGCAAAAGAGCATTTTGTTCATTTGCAGCAGGCTTGGGATAAGGGAGACGCAGCGGAAATTGAATCCTATTGTACACCTGCGTTGTTTGCCCAGTTGCAGGCGATGATGCAGACGGTGGTGGTCGGCGATAATCATACCGAAGTGGATACCTTGTATGCCGACATCGCTGAGCAGTCGATAGAGGGCGACTATTTTGTCGTGAGCGTGCGTTTTAGCGGTTTTATTCGCGAAGCCCGTGATCAAGAGGCGCATGGGTTTAGCGAAATTTGGCATATTCGTCGCTTAGCGATTGGCGAGGGCGACTGGCAAATTGCCGGGATTCAGCAGATGGAAGCGTTGGATTAACGCCAAAGGCGTTTGGCGGCGGTGCTAAACGATGGCGTTTATTCACCGCTTAGTCAGCGCGCGTTGTGGTGTGAGGTTCGTTTGAGCGAAGCAACGAGGAACTGTTGACGATTCATTTTTGAACCACAGAGACATGAAGATGCGAAGTTTTTAAGTGTTAAGTCGTTGATTTTTATAGGTGTTTTTTTATCCATCGTTTTGGCTGAACGATAAATGGATTCAAAGGTTCACTAAAACCGGATTTGTTAATCAGTTACAACGAATTCTCAACAGGCTATTAGGAGAGGTTCCATGAAAATTGTTTTTTCTCGCGTTTTGCCAGTTGTGTTGTTGGCATTGGCATTGGGTGGTTGTTCAAAAGAACCGGTCAAAATTGAAAGCGTTGAGGTGCTAACCGATGTTGATCGTGGTTCAGGCAACTTTAATCGGGTATTGAAAATTTGTTTTGACCAGCCGTTAAAGTCGTCGTTTTATCATACGGTAACCTTGATTACTAATGAGGATTACAAGCTCGAAGGTGGAAATTGGTTGCGACCGATGGCATCCGATCCGACCAATCCGTGTCAGTTGCGTAATATTTATTTATATTTGGATAAAAACTCGCCGCCCGGTTCGCGTCCGTTGATTGATGAATATGTGCGTCCGGGTAATGTTCGGCAGTTGTTAATTAAAATTTACGATGATGTACCGGCAACCGGTAAGGAGCGTCCGGTGGATGAAAAACTTTTCCGTAATATTTAGGATTTATTGATGATTCATTTTGAACCAGAAGGCATAAAGAGGTGAGGTTATTTTGTCGATACTGATGGGTGTTAAGGGGTTGAATTGGATAGTAAACGGTATCCAGCGCTAATCTAAATTTGATTTATCAATCACGACAGCAAAGTGCCAAAAGATGCTGATGTTTTGCGTTCAGCACGTTTGCTTTATTCAAATGGGCGCGGCATGGGCCGCGCCCTATCTTAAGCGCGGCTTGTCCGCTGGCTAAATTTCGAGGTGATATGCAACATCTAAGTTCACTGCCTTATGCCTATGGCGGTCCGGTGACACGTGGCACTTTAAAAGCGCAACCCGCTGATTTTCAAGTTGAAGAACAGATAGCCTATCCGTTGAGCGGAGCGGGTGAGCACGTTTGGCTTTGGGTTGAAAAACAGGGCGAAAATACCGACTGGGTAGCGCAGCAATTAGCCAAGTGGGCTGGTATTCGTTTGCGTGATGTCGGTTATGCCGGTTTAAAAGATCGCCACGGCATTACACGCCAATGGTTTAGTTTGTATCTGCCCGGACAAGCCTCGCCTTTAGCGGAAACGTTTCGACAGCCTTCGGTGCGCATTTTAGAGATGACACGCCATCAGCGTAAATTACAAACCGGGGGGTTGAGCGCTAATCGCTTTATTCTAACCTTGCGTCAGTTAGATGGTGAACGCGCTGAAATTGAGCAACGTTTGCAGCAAATCTCGACACAGGGTGCGCCCAATTATTTTGGCGAACAGCGTTTTGGGCGCAATGAGTATAATTTGGTGATGGCACAACGTCTGTTTGATGGTGAACTCACGCGATTGCGTCCGGCGCAGCGCGGGCTGTATATTTCGGCGGCGCGTTCGTTTTTGTTTAATCGGTTGTTGGCGCAGCGTGTAGCGCAGCAAACTTGGCAGCAGGCTTTGTCGGGTGATGTATTTCAGTTGGAAGGCTCCGATAAGTGGTTTGTTGATGATGGTTCGGCTGATTTAAGTGAGCGTGTGGCGCGCGCCGACATTCATCCGACAACGGCGTTGGTGGGCGCGGGCGCGTTGCCTAGTTTTGGTGGGGTGGCGCAAGCGGAGCAGGCGTTGTTGGATCAACACGCGCTTTGGTGCCGAGCGCTGGCCGATTTGGGATTAACGCAAGAGCGGCGCGCGTTGCGTGTTATGGCGCAAGATATGCGCTGGCAGTGGCTGGGTGAAGATGTGTTGGAGGTGGCGTTTACCTTGCGACCCGGGCGTTATGCGACGGTGTTATTGCGTGAGTTATTGGTGAGTAAAGAGGGCTGAGTATGTGGGATTTATTATTTAAAACGGCGATGAGTTTTCGCGATGCGAAGTTGTGGCTTTGGTTGATGTTGCCGTTTGTGTTGGCGATGGTGTTGGTGTCGTTGTTGGGCTATGGTTCGATTGCGTATGTGCTCAATAGCGATTGGTTGTTGAGCAGCGCGTGGTTTGTTGAGGTGAATCAACAGGTTGATGAAGTGGAGAGTTGGTTGCTCGGCGTGCCGTTGATTGGCGCGGGTTTGGTGTGGTTTTTTACGCTGTTGTTTGGGGTGATTATTGGTTTGGTCACGCTGATTTTAGGCAGTTATTTGGTGTTGTTGTTTGCGATGTTTATTACCGGGTTTTTAACCGATATATTGATTAAGACGGTGCGCAATAAGGATTATCCTGGCGTGATTTACCAAGGCCACGGCAGTGTATGGGGAATGTTACTGAAGGTGGGCGGATATGGATTGGGGTTGTTGTTACTGTTTATCCTTACCTTGCCGATTTTGTTGATTCCGTTGGTGAATATTGTGTGGTTTTGGATGCTGGGGTTTTTGTTCTTCCGCTACGTTATGGTGTTAGATGTGGGTCAGGTGCTGCTGTCACACCCGCAGCATCAAGCGAGTAAATCGTTTCAAAATTGGACGCCAACACTCACGCTGGGTGTGTTGTATAGCTTAACCTTGTTGCCGTTTGTCAGTTTTTTTGTGCCAGTGTGGGCGGTGATTGCGTTGGCGCACTATCATTTGGCGCGTTTGCAGGCTGAGTCGGGCGAGGTGTTGGTGAAAGAAATGAGCACCTCTTAGGATTTGTTGACTATTGATTTTTGAACCACAACGACATGAAGGCACAATGTTTTTTACGACATTGTTTGAGAACTAGGTGATTGATGTTTCAGGGGCTTGTTTGTGTTAAGCGCTTTGGCTGAGCTATAAACCGATTTGGCAACGCACTAAAGCCTATTTTATCAGTCGGTTACAGCGAATATTAACAGCGTTTTAGCGTGGGCGTTCCTTCTCTCCTGTCGTGATCAAACAGGTCACGGCGATTCATTAAATGACGGATTTTTTATATTTTTGTTACGACTTTGTATCGCTTTTGTATAATGTCGTAAAAAGGTATCGCGTTTGTGCGGTAAGTGTGTTATTTTGAATTATTTTAAATAATTTGCACTATTTGATGCGGAGGCAGGTCAATGCGAAATAATGGGCCGGTAACACAACAACAGATTTCGATTCCGGAGCACTATATTCTTAGTACCAGTACCAATTTACAGGGAACGATTTTATCCGCGTCGGAGGATTTTCTAAAAATCAGCGGTTACTGTCGTGAAGAGATGATTGGGCAGCCGCATAATCTATTACGCCACCCCGATGTGCCGTCGGCGGTGTTCGCCGATATGTGGCAGACGTTAAAAGCTGGTAAAAGCTGGACCGGCATTGTGAAAAATCGCGCGAAGAACGGCGATTTTTATTGGGTGCAAGCAAATGCGTCGCCGATTGAAGAAAACGGGCAAGTGGTGGGCTATATTTCGGTTATAACGCCTGCCAGCGCTGAACAGATCGCCGAGGCGGAGCGTTTGTATGCGGATGTGGCGCAGGGGCGGTCTGTGCTTTGGCAAGGTGTGGCGCTGACCAACGCGCAAGCGCGTTGGCAGCGTTTTAGCTTAAAGGGCGGCTTGAGTGTCACGTTATTGAGTTATTCGGCGTTGATTTTGGTGCTGGGGTTGTCGTTGTTGGGCGCGGTGTTTTATCAAGCACAAATTGCGCCGATTGTAGAGCAGGAGTTGGCGCGGGAGGTGACCCAAGCGCAAGCACAAATTCGCGCTCCGATCGCATCAAAGGCGATGTCAGCGGCGGATATTGCGGCTACAGCAGCGATGATGCCGGAAATAAAACAAGCTTTAGCAGGCCTGGTGCCGCGTAGTGTTGCTGAGCAACGCTTGGCTGAGGTGCAGGCACATTTTGCCAAAATCACCGATTATAAAAATATTCGTTTTCAGTTATACGATCGTGATCGGCGTTCGTTTATGCGTTCGTGGGCGTTAGCGGAATTTGGTGATAGTCATGTGGATAGAATTCGTGATCGCGCCTTTGAAGAAAAGCGAGTGATTGGGGATTTATCGATTCATAAAAACGGCTTTGGGGTTGGCGCTACCGGTTATGCGCCGGTGTTTTATGGCGAAGAGCTGGTGGGGGTGATTTCTGCTTCCGGCGGTGTCGGCTCAATCGTGCGCGAACTTAAGACCCATGGAACGGATTGGGTGATGGTGATTGATCAGTCGGTGTATGGCGATAAAATGCCTCCGACCCTAGCGAAGAACACGCCGTTTCGTTCAGGCTATGTGCTAGCGCATAATCGTTGGTTTGATGAAAAAGCCGTGGCGTATTTAAGTGCGCAGATGCCGACCTTGTTACAAGGAGAGGCGGCGCAGGCGTATTTTGTCGGTGAGCAAATTTTAATTGATATTCCGGCGTATAACCCGGTGGGTGAGGTGATTGGCCGTCATTTAATTGTGAAATCGGCGCAGGCGATACATGATCAAATTGCGCAGGCGCGCGAACAGGTGGTGATGTCGTTGCTCGGCGTGGTGGCGGTAGTGGTAGTAATTATACTGATTTTGCTCGCCTTGATTACAACACGGGTGATTTCGCCGTTAAAACGTTTGTCGGCCTCGATGAGCAATATGGTGAAAACCGGGCGTTTTAATGACCGTGTGGTGCGTCTGGATAATGGCGATGAAATTAGTCAAATCGCGAATGCGTATAACCAGTTTGCCGGTAATGTGCAACGCGTGATTACCAATGTGAATGATGTGATGTCGTCAGTGGCACAGGGGCAGTTTAACGTGGCGGTGACCGACAGTTTACAGGGCGATTTGGCGGTGATGAAAGACGCAGTAAACGGCTCGGTGTTGAGTGTGCGCGATACGATGCAAGCACTCGAGGTGGTGATGGAAGCCTTGTATCATGGCGATTTTAGTGCGCGTATGCCCGACTCGATAAAAGGCGAATTCCGCGAAAAAGTGGATCAAGCGGTGGCGGCGTTGAAACTGACCATTGATGATGTCAACGGCGTGATGAACTATATGAGCGAGGGTAAGTTCCAGCATCGAATCGAGTCCGATGCGCGTGGTGACTTATTACAGTTAAAACAAACGGTGAATCAGTCGATGGACGCACTCGAAAGTGCGATTAAAGAGATTACCGAAGTCAACGTGGCCATGTCGCAAGGGGATTTAACCCATTTAATTCATGGCGATTATCACGGTGAATTGCGCTTGTTAAAAGAAGCGGTCAATTCGTCGATTATGCGTTTGGAGGGAATCGTGTCAGTGGTGGTGGAGGCGACGCGCGTGGTCGAAGGCGCATCGGCGGAAGTTTCGCATGGGTCGCATGATTTGAGTGATCGCGTGCAACGTCAGGCGGCGGCGATTGAGCAAACGTCGGCGACGATGGATGAAATGAATTCGACGATTCAACACAATACGCAAAACGCGAATCAGGCGGCCGAGTTGGCGAGTAATGTGCAAACGCAAATTGTGCAGGGGTCGCAAGTAATGACGCAAACCATTGAGGCTATGGCGGAAATCCAAAAATCCAGCCATAAAATTGCCGATATTGTGACCCTAATTGACAGTATCGCGTTCCAGACCAATTTGCTGGCGTTGAATGCGGCGGTAGAAGCGGCGCGCGCCGGTGATCATGGGCGTGGCTTTGCCGTGGTGGCGGGTGAAGTGCGTTCGTTGGCGCAGAAGTCGGCGGACGCGGCGCGTGATATTAAAGCATTGATTGAAGAAAGTGTGACACGCATTGATCAAGGCACCAAATTGGCCGGAGAGTCCGGGCAGGTGTTAAACGGCATTACCGATTCGATTCATCAGGTAACCGATATGGTGAATCAAATTTCGAAAGCGTCGAATGAGCAAGCGGCAGGGATTCATCAGGTGCATGAAGCGATTAATAATATCGACCAAATGACGCAACAAAATGCGGCATTGGTTGAGGAAACCACGGCGGCATCGGAAAGCATGAGCGAGCAGGCAAAAAACCTTGCGCAAGAAATGGCGTTCTTTAAAACCCATGGTACGGCGGCGCAAGCGCAGAAAATGCTTGCGCCTAAGCGTCCGGCGGCTAAAGCCCCGCCGATAAAAACCAAGCCCGCCTTGGCGAAGAAGGGCGATGATTGGGCCGAGTTTTAAGCGGCGTTGAAAACAGTATAAAGGCGAGCGTAGGCTCGCCTTTTTTGTTTAGCAGGTGTATCTTGGTAGGGCTCAGCTCAGGCTGTCGAGTGGCGTGCCGCTTAATCGTGACGTTGTCGAGGCGTTGTTTATTCACCGTTTGCTTATCTGGTTTTTGCAGGCCTGCTAATTCATCGTATGCCATAAATCGCGTTATGGATAACGTCAAGAAAACTTAATTGTAAATTGGATTTTATTGTGCAAATATGTCCAAACGTGTGTGTTAAATGCTGCGTGTTCTGCGCGTGAAAAAACACTTTTTGTGTGATGTGTTAATAGTACAAATAAGAAGTGCGCTTAGCTTGTGCTAAAGACGCCTAAAAAATAAAGCGATGAGGATGTTATGACAATTAAAAACCGAATGTTACTGTTGGTCTCCATTTTACTGGGCTTTGCGGTGTTGGCCGTGATAGTGGGTCTCAGTATTATGAAGTCCAACAATGAATCGCTAGAAGCCTTGTATGTTGACCGTGTTGTGCCGTTACAAGATTTAAAAAACATCGCCGATTTATATGCGGTGAATATCGTTGATACTAATCATAAGTTGCGTAACGGCAATATTAATTGGGCGCAAGCGGAAAAGAATATTGCGAGCGCTAAACAAGAGATAGATCGTTTGTGGCGTGGTTATATGGCGACCACGCTCACACCCGACGAAGCGCGTTTAGCGAACCAAGCGCAAAGCTTAATGCAACCGGCTAACGTGGCGATTGATGAGCTCGAGCGCATGGTGAAAGCCAAGGATATGAATGGCTTGACGCAGTTTAGTGTTGCGCGCTTATATCCGGCGATTGATCCGATTTCAGCCGCGATAACCGATTTGGTGAATTTGCAGTTGGAGGTGGCCGCGCAGTTAAATGCACAAAATCAAGCCAGCTATCAGCGCACGTTAATGGTCAGTCTGGTTGTGGCTTTGTTGATTTTCGTATTTGCGGTCATTTTTGCGCGCTTCACGTTGCGCGCAGTGACGTTACCGTTAAATGAGTTGGTACGCGTATCGACGCACGTATTAAGCAAAGGCGATTTCAGCGCGCGCGTGTCGGTGACGCGTATGGATGAAGTGGGACAGGCGGCCACTTCGTTTAACGAGTTAATTGATAGTGTGGCAAAAGCGATTAAGGGCGCAAATCGCGTTGTCGGTGCCATCGCGCAATCGGATTTCAGTCAGCGTATTAATGGCGAATATGTCGGTGATTTAGATAAGTTAAAGCAAGGGGTGAATGCGTCGGCAGAGAGCGTGGCGTTTATGATGGGCGAGCTGTCGAAAGTGATGCAAGGCTTGCATAATGGTCAATTTGATTTAACGATGGACGAGCGTGTACCGCGTGCATTTAGCGAGCAGGTAGAGAAAGCATTGCAAAGTATTAATCAGGTGATTGTTGAGATTAACGATGTGATGCACTACATGAATGAGGGCAAGTTTCAGCACCGCGTAAATACCGAGGCGCGCGGGCAGTTAGAAGTGATGAAGCGTAATATCAACGGTTCGATGGATGCCCTTGAAAGCGCGATGAAAGACATTACGCGCGTTGTGGTCGCACAATCGAATGGCGACTTAACTCAAAGTATTAGCGCGCAATATCACGGCGAATTACGCATTCTCACTGAGGCGGTGAATAGCACGGCCGCGCGCTTGACTGAGGTGGTGTCAAAAGCGGTGAATGCGTCAAATATCGTGTACTCGGCGGCGGATGAAGTATCGAAAGGCGCGCAGGATTTAAGTCAGCGTGTGCAGGAGCAGGCGGCGGCGCTAGAACAAACCTCGGCGACGATGGATGAGATGAACTCGGCGGTGCAAAATAATACCGAAAATGCAAAACAAGCCACCGGCGTGGCGCGTGACGTGCAGAAAAAAGCCGCACAAGGCACCGAGGTCATGCAGCAGACAATTGATGCGATGAACGCGATTCAAGAATCAAGCCATAAGATTTCCGATATAGTCACCTTGATTGATGGCATTGCTTTCCAAACGAATCTGTTAGCGTTGAATGCGGCGGTGGAAGCGGCGCGTGCCGGTGACCACGGGCGTGGTTTTGCGGTTGTGGCGGGTGAAGTACGCGCCTTGGCGCAAAAGTCGGCTGAAGCGGCAAAAGATATTGCTACGTTGATTAATGAAAGCGTCACTCGTATCGATCAGGGGACCAAGCTGGCCTCCGAATCTGGCGAAATGCTCGATAGTATTAATGCGGCGATTGAACAAGTGACCGGTATGATTGAGCATATCGCACAAGCTTCCGCCGAGCAGGCCGAGGGCGTAAATCAAGTGCATAAAGCCATCAGTGACATTGATCAGGTAACACAGCAGAATGCCGCATTGGTGGAGGAAACGTCGGCGGCGTCGGAAAGCATGAGTGAGCAAGCGGCCGTGTTACGTGAGGACATGAGCTTTTTTAAAACCGCCAGCAGTGGCACGCGCAGCTTGCCTTCTGCCGCAAAAGCGAAACTGACTACACCCGCTTCGACAGCAAAGGTGAGCGCGCCGGTGAAAAAATCCGCTGGTTTACCAGCGCCGAAATCGGCTAGAATGTCGTCATCGGATGAATGGAGTGAGTTCTAATGAGTACAAACCAAAAACAAGATACGACCGAAAAAAAACGCGAAATTCGCTTACAGGCTGATCAAGATCAGTTTCTGACTTTTTTGTTGGGTAACGAAACTTATGGCATTGATATTTTACGCGTGCAAGAAATTCGCGGTTGGGAAAGCCCAACGCGCTTGCCGAATATGCCGCATTATGTGAAAGGCGTGATTAATATGCGTGGCGCGGTGGTGCCGATTATTGATTTACGCGAGCGTTTTAATATTAGCGAGCCGACTTATGATGAAAGCACGGTGGTGATTATTGTGCATGTGCATCATCGTAATGAAGGCGCGGATCACGACACGGTAAAAACGATTGGCTTGGTGGTGGATGGCGTGTCAGATGTTCACGATGTGAATTTGGCCGAACTTCAGCACGCGCCGTCTTTTGGCGATACACGTCGCGTGAGCGAGGAGTTTGTGCGCGGTTTAGCTACCTTGGAAGCGATAATGGTGATTATTTTGAATATCGATTTATTAGCGAATCAAGGTATTTTTGACGAAGTTAAACACTATTCAAGAAAACATTAATTTTAGCTAAAACTTATTATGGCTGAATTAGAATAATTTAGTTGAATTTAAGATGTTTGTTTTCAAAGCCCGCCTCGATAGCGGGTTTTTTTATGCCTACGTGTTCGCACTTATTGCAGGCCTGCTAATAAACGAGATGTGGGTTTTTAATAAAAAGAGTTGATAGGCTTTGTTGTTTTTATGTTTTGTAAACAAGTTATAATTAAAAATTAATTTTTTGAACACATTAAAGAGGATGGCTATGGGCTGGTTTAATAATCTAAAAATCCGCAATAAGTTGGTTTTGTTTGTGGTGGTGATGTTGCTCGCGCTGAGCATTAGCGGCTTTGTCGGTATTCGTGGCTTTTTGCAATGGGCAGACAATATGCAGAACGTCGGTGATGTGCGTTTACCTGGGGTACAAGCCTTAGCCAACCTCAATACTGAGCGTATGTCGATTCGTGCGCAAACGGTGGGCGTGTTTCAATACGATGGTAATTATAATGCGCAACAACCCTTACAGGCAATTATGGCTGAGCGTAATAAGTCGTGGACAGTAATTGACGCCAACTGGGAGGCGTTTGCCAAGTTGCCTCGTCAAACACAGCGCGGAGTTGAAGCCTATGCGCGCTTACAAAATGAATATAAAGCGTGGCGTGATATTTATGTCGATTTAGATCGTTTAATCGGCCAACTCAGCCAAACTACGTCTAATAGTGAATATGATCGCTTGATGCGTGAGTATCGCGAAACCGCGGCGCGTATGGTGCCGATTTCCAACCAAATGGGCGCAACATTTGATGCGATAACCACTAATAACGTAGCGTCAACGCAAGCGGCTGCAACGGCGGCGGTGAAACTTGCGCAGGATAGTAAATGGATTTTAGGTATTACGATGGTCGTTGCGCTGTTAGTAGCGATTTTAATGGGGTTTTTAATGGTGCGTGCAATTTCGCGTCCGCTGAACCAAATGGTGGGGGTACTGACTAATATTGATCGCAGCGGTGACTATTCGTTGAAGCTTAACTATGCTTCGGAAGACGAAGTAGGTCAAGCGGCGACAGCATTAAATAATATGATGTCGAATTTGCAAAAAGCATTGAATAACACCAACCAAGTGGTGGGTGCGCTTGCAAAAGGTGATTTTACTCAGCGCATTCAAGGTCAGTATGCTGGCGACTTGAACCGTTTGCAACAAGGGGTGAATGGCAGTGCCGATTCGATAGCAACCACCATGAGTGAGATGTCAAAAGTGATGGATGCGCTGAGTGCCGGTGAGTTTAGCGTAAAAGTGAATGCGCAGTTGGCCGGGGATTATGGTGTGATGATGAAAAACGCCGCGCAAGCGATGACTTCGTTGAATCAAGCGATTAACGGTGTGATGGCGGTGATGGAGAAAATGCAACAAGGCCAGTTCAATGATCGGGTGACAGTCGAGGCGAAGGGCGATTTGCATAAGCTCAAAACGATGATTAACGATTCGATGAATGCGCTGGATTCGGCCATTCAAGATATTACCCGTATCACTGTAGCGCAATCCGAAGGTGACTTAACGCAAACCATTAGCGCACAATACCAAGGGCAGTTAGCGGTATTGAAAGAGGCGATTAATAAATCGGTGGTAACGTTGGATGAAATTGTTTCGGTCGCGGTTGAAGCGGCGGATTCAGTCAGTCATGCGGCGCTGGAAGTCGCGCAGGGTTCGATGGATTTGAGCGATCGTGTACAGCGTCAAGCGGCGGCGATTGAGCAAAGTTCGGCCACGATGGAGGAGTTTAGCGCGGCGGTTCAAAACAATGCGCAAAACGCGACGGAAGCGACCCAAGTTGAGCGTCAAGTAGAAGCGAAAGCGAAACAGGCCGGCGAGGTGATGACGCAGACGATTGAGGCGATGAGCGCGATTCAGGAGTCGAGCCATAAAATTTCCGATATTGTCACCTTAATTGACGGCATTGCGTTCCAAACTAATCTGTTGGCGTTGAATGCGGCGGTAGAAGCGGCGCGCGCGGGTGAGCATGGTCGTGGTTTTGCGGTCGTGGCCGGAGAAGTTCGCGCCTTAGCGCAAAAATCCGCCGAAGCGGCAAAAGATATTAAAACCTTGATTAATGAAAGTGTAACGCGCATTGACCAAGGGACAAAGTTGGCGGCCGAATCAGGCGAAGTGATTCAAGAGATTACCACGTCGATTGAACACGCAACGCAAATGAGTGAGCAAATTTCACAAGCGTCTTCTGAGCAGGCTGAGGGCGTGCGTCAGTTGCAAGCGGCGATTAGTCAGATTGATGAAGGGACGCAGCAAAATGCCGCTTTGGTGGAAGAAACCTCGGCAGCAGCGGAAAGTATGCGTGAACAATCGGCGCGTTTAAGTGAGCGTATGGCGTTCTTTAAAACCACCGGCGCCAAACAAGGGGCGAAACAGCCAGCCAAGTTGAGCGCGCCTGCGCCTAAATTGGTTGCGCCGAAAGGGGCTGTAAAATCGGCTGAGGTGAAAAAGGTGTCTGCGTCGAAGCCTGCGCCGTCTAAATCCGCAAATAATGGGGACGACTGGGCTGAATTTTAATCCCAACTCCACCTTGCCCCTAAGGCCTGATTCAAGTCTTAGGGGCTTTTTTTGCCTACGGATTGGGTTGTTCTGCTGTAAAGCTGATGCGAGGCCGCGCGTTGGGTGTGTTACATACGTGGGTGAAAAAAGTAAACTTAGTGCAAAAAGTTGTCTTTGTTTATATCGGTGTTTAGTTTGCTTAAATAGGTCTAAAAATCCCCTTATGTACCCATAGAAAATTTGTGGTCGCAATTTGTGCTGAATCGCGCATGATATGCGAGATAAAATCAAGTTTGGTTTAATGCTTGCTAGTCGAGCGCGAGTTAATAAAAAAACACGGTGTGCTTATGTCGATAAAAATGCGTTTAATCTTAATGTCGGTCATTATTTTCTTGTCGATCGCGATTTTGACCGCGCTAGGCTATATGGGTAATCAGCGGCTTAAAAATATTATTAATTACAATAATGAATTGGCGCAGTTGCGCACCTTGCTAAATGTTGATAACGCCCTGCTTAATATGCATACGCAATATTTATTGACTTTGCAGCATAATCCTAAGCACCCAGATATCGTGGCAATGCACGACCATCCTGAAACGATGCACTTTAACCAAGTCCAGCAGTTCGAAGCGGGTATGGTGGCGCGGTTGAATGAGTTTGTCGCGCATCCGGCGGCGAAGCCTTTTTTAAATAAGGCGCAAGATTTCCAGCAAAAAATTGAGGTATACCGTCAAAGTGTGGCGCAAGGATTGGATTTATTTAAGGCCGTTGAGTACGACAAGGCGAATTATCATTTGTTGACTAAAATGAATCCTCAGTTGCGTGAGGCGTTAAAAGCCACAGGCGATTTTCGTCAAGATTTGGTGAAGTTGTCACAGGCAACTCAGGTTGAAGCGGAGGCGTTTGTACGCAGTCAGACCAATTTAATGTTGTTTGTCGGCGCGATTTTTTTGCTGATTTTGGGCGCCTTGTCTTGGTATATCACACGCTCTATCCAAGGCGGGATAAGCGATACGGTTCAGGCGGTGACGCGCATTGTCGCTTCGATGCAGTTTGATACTCAGCTTAAACCGCGCAAAGACGAGTTAAATAAACTGGCCAGTGCGCTCAATGAGTTATTTGCTTCGTTGCGTTTAAGTATTAATGAAACCAATAAAGTAGTCGGCGCGATTGCACAAGGGGAGTTTGATAAGCGAATTCATAGCCAGTTAAACGGCGATTTAGCACTTTTAAAGCAAGGGGTTAATGCCTCGGCAGAAAGCGTCGCGTTTATGATGAACGAGCTTGAATTGGTAATGAATGCCCTTGATCAAGGGCAATTTGACGTGAAGATGGACGAACGTGTTCCGGTTGGCTTTAGAGAGAAGGTTGAGCACGCGTTGGAAAACATTAATGTCATTATCCAAGATATCAACCGTGTGATGAGCAAAATGGAGCAAGGCAAGTTTCAGCATCGCGTCGAAGTAGCGGCGAAGGGCGAGTTAGATGTGCTGAAGAATCGGGTAAACGGTTCATTGCAGGCGTTGGCCGAGGCGATGAGCGAAATTACTGCGGTGACAGTAGCGCAATCGCAAGGCGATTTAACGCAAACGATTAAGGGGGATTATCATGGTGAGTTGCGCTTGCTCAAAGATGCGATTAACACTACGGTAATGCGTTTGGATGGCATTGTGTCAGTGGCGGTTGAGGCGGCGCGCATTGTGAATGAAAACTCCAACGAAGTGTCGCAAGGGGCGTTGGATTTGAGTCAGCGAGTACAGGAGCAGGCCGCTTCGTTGGAGCAAACCTCCAGCGCGATGGAACAGATGAATGCGGCGATTCATAATAATACCGAACACGCGCAAACTGCGACCGAATTGGCCAGTGAGATGCAAAAAGATACCGCACAAGGCTCGCAGGTGATGCAGCAGACGATTGAGGCGATGAACGCGATTCAGGAGTCGAGCCATAAGATTTCCGATATTGTGACGTTAATTGACGGTATTGCGTTCCAAACCAATCTGTTGGCGTTGAATGCGGCGGTTGAGGCGGCGCGTGCCGGTGAGCATGGCCGTGGCTTTGCCGTGGTCGCGGGTGAGGTTCGCGCCTTGGCGCAAAAATCCGCCGAAGCGGCAAAAGATATTAAAACCCTGATTACCGAAAGCGTGACGCGCATTGACCAAGGCACCAAGCTGGCTTCGGCTTCAGGCGAAGTGTTTAAGCACGTAACGGAGTCGATTAACGAAGTCACCGGCAAAATTAACCAAATTGCGCACGCATCGAATGAGCAAACCGTCGGCATTAGCCAAGTGCATCAGGCGATTACCAGTATTGATTCGGTCACGCAGCAAAATGCGGCCTTGGTAGAACAAACTTCGGCAGCGGCGGAAAGTATGCGTGATCAGGCGACTAACTTGATGGAGAAAATGGCCTTTTTTAAAACCACCAGTGTGCGTCAAGGCGCGCGTCCTAAAGCTTTAGCCGCTAAAGTAAAACCGGCATCGCTTTCGGCTCCCAGCGAGCAGTCGTTGAAAAAAAACGTGTCGGCGGATAAGAAACCGCTTAACAAGCCTACTGCGCAGGCAGCGCAAGGTGACGAATGGGCGGAATTTTAACGAGGCGTAGAATAAATGAACCAGGCCTGGTGATTAAGCGTGCAACGCGCTTAATCTAAGGCTTCTCGTTGCTATGCTCTTGGGACTATGAAAGCATTCTGCGTTATTCCCCCGCCCAGCGGGAGGGGGGCTAGGGGGAGGGAGAATAGCCAGCGTTAGGTTTGACACTTCACCCTCACCCAACCCTCTCCCTGAGGGAGAGGGCTTTAAAAAACCGCTCACGTTCCTGCTGGGAGAGACCTTGAAAGCATTCATGTAAATTCACCTCAGAGACACAGAGTCACGAAGAATTTAAAAATAAAGAGGTCTAAATGTTTAAAAAGCATCGTGTTCTTCGTGCCTTCATGTCTCTGTGGTTCAAAAATGAATTGTCAACAGTCCCTCGTTTTGGCAAATAATCGCAATATAAAAAAGGCGAGTTCGTAAACTCGCCTTTTTTATTTGTAGCGTCATAACCAGGCCTGGTTAGCGCTTTTTCACGCTTTTAGGTTTGGTTTTGGGTTTGGTTTTAGCCAAGCTTTTCGCTTGTTTTTTCTTATGCGGTTTTTTCGCTGATGGCCCTTTGTTTGGTTTTAAGCGCGCTTCCAATCCGGCGATTTTGCCGACGGGCAGTTTGCTTTGCAGATGGTATTGAATCCGTTCCAGGCTTTTTAGCTCGTGTCCTTCGACCAGACTGATGGCAATGCCGACGTTTTGTGCGCGTCCGGTGCGTCCGATACGGTGAATATAAATATCGCCGCGCAGCGGGAGATCGAAGTTAATAACGTGGGTAATATTTAATAAATCTAAGCCGCGTGCGGCGACATCAGTAGCGACGAGCACTTTGATTTTGCCTTCACGAAAACGCTCGACTTTTTCAAGACGTTTAGCCTGAATAAAGTCGCCATGTAAAACTTGTGCGGAAATAGCTTGCGTGACCAGCCACTCGGTCAGTTGTATGGCGCGTTCTTTTTTGTTACAGAAAACAATCGCGCTTTGGCAACTCGGGTCGTTGAGAATTGCGGCCAAAAGCGTTTGTTTGTGCGCGCGGTCGTCGGCAAAGTAAACGGCTTGTTGTACTTGAGTGGATTGTTGATTCGCTGCATCCACTTGAATAATCGTTGGTTCGTCGAGAATGCGTTCGGCAAAGCGCTGAATTCCTGAACCAGCAAGTGTGGCGGAAAAAAGCGCGGCTTGGAAGCTGGCCGGAATGGCGTCGAGCAGGGCGTATACATCCGGCCCTTGCCCCATGTCCAGCATACGATCCGCTTCGTCAATAATCACCATTTCGAGGTATTCCAACTCAATATGTTCTTGATTTAAGAGGTTGAGTAAGCGCCCCGGTGTGGCAATCAAAATCTGGAAAGGCTGTTGCAGTTGATCGATTTGGCGATTTTGTGCAAAGCCACCGCTAATGACTTTCGAGCGCACGGCCATATTCGTGCTGAGCTCGCGCACAACGGTGCGAATTTGAATCGCTAATTCGCGGGTGGGCGCTAGCATCAGAATGCGAGGATGCGGGTGAGATTGCGGGTTGTCGATCAGATGTTGTAGCGCGGGGAGGACAAAGGCGGCGGTTTTGCCCGTGCCGGTGGCGGCACCAGCGAGCACATCTTCGCCGTTCATTAAGGCCGGAATCGCTGCTTGTTGAATCGGTGTCGGTCGGTGGTAATGCACGCTTTCCAGTGCGCGCAGTAGGCTTGAGTCAAGGTCGAAATCTTCAAATGTCATAGCTAATTACTCTTTAATAATTCGGTAGCAGGGTTCGTAGCTGGCGGCGTCGATTTTCATCCGTTTTTGGCTGACAAAAAAGGCAAGCAGTTCGTCGAGGGCGTGCATAATCTGGGGGTCGCCGACTAGTTCAAATGGGCCATGTTGCGCAATCGCTTGTATGCCGGAGGCTTTGACGTTACCGGCAACAATGCCAGAAAAAGCACGGCGTAATTCGCTGGCCAGTTGGTGGACCGGTTGCGCTTTGGTTAAATTGAGTGCGCGCATATTGGCATGGCTGGGTTCAAACGGGTGTTGCAGTGCTGGGTCGATATGCAATAGCCAGTTGAAGTAGTAAGCATCGCTGGTATTTTTGCGATCGAGGTGAATCACCTCCATTTGTTGTTTCATTTGTTCGGCGACACTGTCGGCGTTATTAATTTCAATGCTGAGGCGGCGCAAAGCGGTATCGCCAAGCGTTGTTTTAATAAAGCGCTTTATTTGATCGAAATAATGTTGGCTGTGGTGGTCGCCGGTTAGTATCAGCGGGAATGGCAAGTCGGTATTTTTTGGATGCAGCAGTACGCTGAGGATGAATAATAATTCTTCTACTGTGCCTGGGCCGCCGGGAAAAATAATTACGCCGTGGCCTAGGCGCACAAAGGCTTCCAAGCGTTTTTCGATGTCCGGCAGAATGACCAGCTCATTGACCACTGCATTCGGTGATTCGGCGGCGATAATGCCGGGTTCGGATAGTCCGATATAGCGCCGATTGTTAAAGCGTTGGTTGTGATGGCCGACCGCCGCGCCTTTCATCGGGGCTTTCATTACGCCCGGGCCACAACCGGTACAAATATTTAATCGGCGCAAACCCAGCGAATAGCCAACGTGCTTGGCGTATTCGTACTCATGGCGCGGCACGGCGTGACCACCCCAACATACGACTAGATTGGGGCGTTCATTGGGATGCAGCACTTCGGCGTTGCGCAAAATATGAAAAACCGCATTGGTGATACCAAAACTGTCGCATAGGTCAAAACAGCCGGATTGGGTAATGTCGTTGCGTGCGTAGATTAAATCACGCACGACAGCGAAAAGGTGTTCTTTCAAACCAGCAATCAGCTCGCCGTCCACAAATGCACCCGCTGGCGGGTTGGATAGGATGAGTTCAACGCCGCGTCCGCGCGTGGTCACTTTGATGTCAAAATCCGGGTATTGGTTAAGCAAATGCAAACCGTTATCTTGATCCTGTCCGGTGTTGAGGACCGCCAATGCACATTGACGTAATAAATCGTTAAGGCCTTTGTCACTGGTATCACACAGTTGCTCGGCTTCTTGTTGGGAGAGTACTTGCAGCGTACCTTCGGGGCGGATAAAGATTTTATTAATAGCAAGAGTCATAGCGGGCAGTTATTGTTGATAGTGGAAATAGGCGTATTATGCGACTAAAGGCAGGCGAATGAAACGGCTTTGTTGAAAAAGCACGGCGTTATCCCCATATTATCGTCAATATTTAGGCGCTTTGATTAAAAGGGGTATTTGAGGTGCTCCTTACATAAAAGGATTTGGCAAGAATGCAATATAAAGATTATTACGCGATTTTAGGTGTGGAGCGCGGCGCAAGCGAGGCGGAGATTAAAAAGGCTTATCGCAAGCTGGCGGGTAAATTTCATCCGGATAAGCCGTCCGGTGATGAGGCTAAGTTTAAAGAAGTGAGCGAGGCTTACGAGGTGTTGAGCGATAAGCAAAAGCGCGCGATGTATGATCAGCTTGGCGCCGGTTATCAAAATGGCCAACACTTTGAGCCGCCGCCCGGTTTTGAGTCGATGTTTAGCGGCGGCTTTGGCGACGGCCAAGGCGGGTTTAGCGACTTTTTCGAATCGTTGTTTCGTGGACAAGGTGGTTTTGGCGGCGGCGGCTTTGGTCGCGGTTTTGGCGGCCAGCGTTATACCCAGCGTGGCGATGATCAGGTGGTGAAGGTGTTGGTGAGCTTAGAAGAGGCGGTCAATGGCAATGAGCGGATGCTCAATTTGTCGATACCGCAGGCGGACGCGTTGGGGCGTGTTCAAACGAAATCAAAACAGATTAAGGTAAAAATTCCTGCCGGAATTAAGCAAGGCCAGCGCATTCGCTTGAGCGGCCAAGGCGGTGCCGGTTCTGGCGGTGCGGCAAATGGGGACTTGTTCTTGGAAATCGATTTACAGGCGCACCCGCTTTATCAGGTTGAGGGAGACAATGTGGTGTTGGCGTTACCGCTTACGCCTTGGGAAGCGGCGCTAGGTACTAAGGTGCAGGTGCCGACTTTAAAAGGCGCGGTGAATCTGTCGATTCCGCCCGGCTCGCAATCGGGTAATAAGCTGCGCTTAAAAGGGCGCGGACTGGGTAAAACGCCGGGCGATCAATACGTGCTGATTCAGATTCATACGCCACCGCCAAGCGATGACGCTCAACAGGTGTTTTATCAGCGTATGAGCGAGCAGTTTGCTGACTTTAATCCGCGCACGCATTTTTAAGCAATGTGACCCAGCTTAGCAGGCCTGCTAAGCTGGGTCGTGGCGAAGAGTTATTAGAATATAATGGTTTTCTAATATTTTTTCACTCTATCTATTGATAAGTAAATTTTATTGCTATATCATAGACTCCGTTAAGTTAATAAATTCAAACGATTAGGAGTATTTGAGATGATTAAGCAAACCTTTGGAGCTATCGCTTTTATTTGTGTTTCCGGTGTGGCTATGGCTGCAGAAACCGCGCAGCAACCAAGTTGGACGTTTGGTTGCAAACTGGATGCGCAAGCAACGCAACAAGTCGAGTCGAAAATTGTTGAAGTAAAGGCAACTGAGCAAAACACGTGGAGTTTTGATGACGCACAAACGCAAACGGTTGCGTCTCGTTAAGTAATACGCGCTGCAATACAACGAAAAAGCCCGTAACAGATTTATGCTGTTGCGGGCTTTTTTGTTTCAAGGCCTTGGTTCGGTATTAGCAGGCCTGCTAACTTATTCAAGTTTGGTGCAACGTGAAATCGTGTAATCCTTACCTTGTTTAACCTTTTCGTAATTTCCAAAAACCTCATTAAAATTACGTTTCATATAGTCGCGCAGGCCGTTAATCGTTACCACCACCAGCTGGCCGCTGGGGGCGAGTTGGGCGTGAATGTCGTGCAATAAAATACTCAACATCTCTTTGCCGACTTTCGCCGGAATATTCGACACCACTGTGGTAAATAGCAGGTCTTTTGGTACCGCACTTAATCCGTTAGATAAATAGGCTTTGGCGTGCTGTAGTCCATTGAGTTGGGCGTTTTTATTGGCGTAGTCTACCGCCACAAAGTCTTTATCCACCATGTGAACTTGGCCTTGTGGTGCGTTGGCTGCAATCGCCAAACCAATCGGGCCGTAACCGCAGCCGATGTCGAGCGCGATTTCATCAGGTTTAATGTCTAAATGGCGCAATAATAAATCTGTGCCTGAATCGATTTCGCGTGGGCTGAAAATGCCCCAAGTGGTTTTAAAGGTGAGTGGTTTATCCATCAGTGTGGCTTGAATGGTAAGGTCTTGTTTTAGTTCGGCAATCGTCGCCATTGTGTTCCTCGTTTGTGTTTGGTAATTTTTTTGTTTGTGGTTGGGGGTTAATCCAATGCCTTGCGCACCCGGCTAAAGATCAAGCCAAAATCCAATGCAAACGAACATTCGCCCAGTTCGATAGGGCATTGACCATCAATAAAGTCATTCACTTTAAGGTAGCGCCCCTCTTTTAGCTGATAGACCTTGGCGATGAGTTTTGTCGGATCAACCAAAATGTAATACGGCACGCCCTCGGTTTGATACAGCTCAAGTTTGGTGGTTCCATCTAAGCGTGCCGTCGAAGGGGACAGTACTTCGATAATCAGTTCCGGACGCTTGGTGAGGTAGTTTTTAGGCTTGTAGCAAATCACCACCGTGTCGGGTCTGACAACCGTATCATCGTACACACGCCACTCTGCTTCTTGGATGACCATGCAATCAGCGCAGTTGAGAAGTTGTTGATTTAAATAAGTTGAAAAATGCGTGTTCGTAAATTGATGACTTATCACCGGCGCAGGCGACATCGCAACCGGAATACCTTGGATTAACTCCCAATCCCCTTCCCATAATTCATAATCTTTGACCGTGTAATGCGGTAAATAGGCTGGATTCATGCTGCACACTCCTTGAGCTTAAAGCTTCACGCCATTGCAATGTGTTTTATCATATTCTACCTTTTAATCATACGATTGGCGCACTCAAAGGCTTTCCTTGGTTAAATCTTAAAAGATTTTGTTAAATCATTTTAAAAAATCGTATAAAATGCGAATACAACTCCCCCCGTGACCATCTAGTTAAGCTAGCTTGCTCTTGGGGCGACAAGCCACCTAAGCTCGTCTTCGGTGGCTTTGTCATTTCTAGGGCGCATCTAAGTTGCATGTATGTTAAAAACTCGCGTTTACATTGACGGCTACAACCTTTATTACGGCGTGTTACGCAACTCAGCATACAAGTGGCTGGATGTATATAGATTGTTTGCAGAAGGCGTGTTAGACGGCGCAAAAACTGAACTGGACAATGTGAGTTATTACACCGCTCCTATTTTGGGGAAAATGTGTGATGATCCTGAATCTCCACAACGCCAGCGTACTTATTTAGCGGCACTCAACAAACGCTATCCTCACCAAGTACGAATTGTTCAAGGCAAGCTTATTGCTTCTCGGGTGAAACGCCGTGTTATCGATGGGGTCGCTTGCGGTGAGTTGGTTGAGGTGCTGGACTTTGAAGAAAAGAAAACCGATGTCAGTATTGCCGTTGATATGTTAGCCGATGCCTTTTCAGGGAGTCTTGAGCAGCTTGTGTTATGCACAAACGACTCAGATTTAGCTCCGGCGCTTGCAAAAATTAAGCAGCTAAAGCCAGAAGTTCGGATTGGCTTGATTGCGCCGGTTCAAGGTGATGTGCGTAGGGTGTCGAACGACCTAAAGCAATATTGTGACTGGCATAAAACCTTATCGCCGTTTCATCTTGTGCAGGCTCAGTTGCCCGAGAAAATCCCACATACTTCAATTAAAAAACCTGCAGCATGGTTACTACAAGGTTAATTTAACGCAATGCACAGCCTAAACCCCCGCCAACTTGAAGCCGTTTTACATATCGACACCCCGCTATTGGTGTTGGCGGGCGCGGGCAGTGGCAAAACGCGCGTGATCACCGAAAAAATCGCCTATTTAGTGCGCAAGCACGATTACAAACCTTCGCAGATCTATGCCGTGACCTTCACCAACAAAGCCGCGCGTGAGATGAAAGAGCGGGTCAGTAAATTGATGGTGAATACGCCGGCGAAAGGCCTCAACGTGTCCACGTTTCATAACCTGGGGCTGAATATTATTCGCCAGGAATACAAATCGCTGAACTACAAAGCTAACTTTTCGATTATGGATGCGCAGGACACCGGGCAGATTCTCAAAGAGTTGATGAAAAAAAATGACCTCGACCCAGAAGAGCTCGACGGCGTGCAATGGGAAATTTCGGCGTGGAAAAACCAACATCTCGACCCGCAAATCGCGCTCGAAATGGCCGAAGACCCGCTGGCGCAAGCCCGTGCGCGTTTATATGCCGCCTATCAAAAACAACTGCACGCTTATAACGCGGTGGATTTTGATGATTTGATCGGGTTGCCGGTGCGCTTGTTTAACGAACACCCCGATATCCTCACCAAATGGCAAAACAAAGTGCGTTACTTGCTGGTGGACGAATACCAAGACACCAACGCGGCGCAGTATCAACTGGTGCGCCAATTAGTCGGCTTGAATGGCAAACTCACCGTGGTCGGCGACGACGACCAATCCATTTACGCCTGGCGTGGTGCGCAACCGGAAAACCTCGCGTTATTGCAACAAGACTTTCCAGGCCTGCATTTGGTCAAGCTGGAGCAAAACTACCGCTCCAGCCAACGTATCCTAAATAGTGCCAACCAACTGATTGCTAATAACCCGCACGTGTTCGAAAAACAACTCTGGAGCGAAATGGGTTTGGGCGACCCGATTCGGGTGATTGCCTGCGCCAACGAAAACCAAGAAGCCGAACGCGTGGTGTCGGAAATTATTGTGCATAAATTTAAGTACAAAACCAAAAACCGCGATTACGCGATTCTGTATCGCGGCAATCACCAGGCCAGGCTGATTGAGCGCGCATTACGTGAACAAAACCTGCCCTATATCCTGTCCGGCGGTCAGTCGTTTTTTGAACGCGCCGAAATCAAAGACGTGATGTCGTATCTCAAATTGATTGTCAATCCCGATGACGATGCCGCGTTTTTGCGCATTATCAATACGCCGCGCCGCGAAATCGGAGCCGGTTCGTTAGAAAAACTCGCCACTTACGCCACCAATCGCGGTATTAGCTTGTTCGATGCCACGCAAGAGTTTGGTCTCACTCAAGTGTTATCGGAAAAATCGCTTAAACGCGTCCAACACTTTGGCGCGATGTTATTGGAATGGGTAAAAGAAGCCGAAGTGGTCGAAGGCAAAGACTTGATCGCGTTTGTGCGTGGCGTATTGGACAAAGTGGAATACGACAACTGGCTGATGGAAACCGCTTCCTCGGTCAAAACCGCCGAACGCCGCATCGAAAACGTACGTGATTTATTGCTTTGGATTGAACGCATTGTCACCAAAGCGCAAGAAGAGGACGGCGACGAACTCAAACTCGCCAAAATCGTCTCGCACATGACGTTGATGGACATTATGGAGCGCAACGAAGAAGAAAAAGACCACGACATGATCAGCCTGATGACCTTACACGCCTCCAAAGGGCTGGAGTTTCCGCACGTGTTTTTGATTGGCGTGGAAGAAGAAATGTTGCCGCACAAACAAAACCTCGAATCACCAGGCCTAGAAGAAGAACGCCGCTTGGCGTATGTTGGCATCACCCGCGCCCAACGTACGCTGACCATCACCTATGCACAAAAACGCCGTAAATATGGCGAAGATACGCCGTGTGATCCGAGCCGATTCCTCTACGAATTACCCGAAGATGCCCTACATTGGGAGGGCAAACCCGGCGTTCAGCTTACTGAAGAGCAAGCGAAAGCGCACGGTAACGACCAAATAAGCAATTTACGTGCGCTACTTGCCGCGAAAGCAAAATGAGGTTCAAAGGCATGACGGTGATGATGTCAGAAAGCAAGTCAGTGTTAAGAACCCTGTTAACACAGAAGGGTTTGGCAAACTAATTGGTCGAATTTGTCAGTGGCTTGGGGGCTGAGTTGAGCGATGCGTTTATGGATTAAGCTCAGGTTTAGGGTGTTCAGTTTGTCAGGGCGAATGTAGCTGGCTTTGGGGAGTTTCCAATCGCCAAATCACTATTTAAAATCGACTCGGCGAGTGCATGACCTGCTTTTGATGTAATTTGCACGGCTAAAAAATCCCCTTGTTGATTGGGGGTTCGCAGTATTAAAACAGGTCGCAGTTTTTGCGAAGATAAGTCAGTAAACGGATAGGGAATGACCACCAAATCAGACTTCTGGTAGATGGTTCCATACCTCATCGTCAGGATTGTCCCAATCATTTAGTGCCGACATTTGCGCGGCTTGTAAATCACGCCAGCTTTGATTATCGTCGCGTTGGGTTAAATACAGCGCAAAATCAAGCACCTCTTTAGCCAAGTCTTCCGGAAGGGGTTTTATGACTTCATAAATAGTTTCGGCTAACGGCATAGAAGCGCTCCGCAAGTGATGGTTGAGTGTTTATTTAACCACCAGGCCTGGTGGTTAGCAAGTTCAGTGCTCTTTCCTCACACGTCTTGCTTGTGTGTTACGTTTTGTATTACACTGTGTATTCACAATGTGTCATGCCAATGTATAGGGAGGGGGCGATGAGTGCATTAACCTTACGTTTACCGGACAGTTTAGAACAACAAATTCGAGACTTAGCCGAGCGCCAGCAGATGACGCGATCTGATTTTGCGCGTCGTGCGTTAGAACGTTATGTCCAACAAACCCAACGAGAACTCGCCTTGCAAGCGATGGTTGAAGCGGCTCAATCCATTCAACACTCGTCGTTACTGCAGCAGCATATCGCTGAAATGAACAACGAGTTTTCAGCCACCGAAGCGGATTTAGTTTTGAGTGTGGCGGAAGCAGAACCGCAAGGTTGGTGGAAATGAGTTTCGCGCGTGGCGATGTGGTGCTGGCGCGGCTGAACCCAAATCAAGGCGCAGAAATTGGCAAAATTAGGCCGGTAGTGATCTTAACTCAAACGGCTTTAATTCAAGCCGGTTTACCTATGCTGATGGTAGTGCCGCTGACCACGCAATTTTGGCCTACGCTAAAAGCGTTTCGTATTGAAATACCGGCACGTGAACGCCTGTTAAAACCCTCTTATGCGGTACTTGAACAAGCCCGTTCAATCGATAAAAGCCGCATTCAGCCCGATGTTCTCACCCGGTTAACGCAACAAGAATTAAAAGAATTCGAATCCAAGCTCAAGCTGATGTTGGGGTTTGAATGATTAAAATATGCTCGAATGTGCATATGAGCTAGTTCAAAAAGGATGTTTGATGACAGCAGCTATCTTTTCTATTATTGGCTTGGTTGTAGGTGCTGTATTGCAGTTTTTGTTCACTCGGCATTTAGATAATAACAGGCATCAGCGTGATCTTAGGGCAGTTGCTTATGCTGATTACTTGAGAGCTGTGAGCGAAATTGCAAACTTGCGCTACAAAGTAGGTTCACAAGAGTGGTTGAAGCTGAATGCAAATACCGCTGATGCCAAATGTAGAATTTCACTTTATGGCGCAAATACAGTTGTGTCTGCATTTGCAAGTTTTGAAAAGTTAGGCGCAACCATGAATACGCCAGAACAAGGTCACGTATTTACCGATATGGTGATGGCGATGCGCAAAGACGTTCTTGGAAGTACATTAGTATCCGAGGCTGATCTCAAGACTTTGCTGTTAGGCGTTCAGCGTTAAAAATAGCGCGGTTCAGCTGTTCATTATTGAGCAGCCGCCCCGCCAATCTTTACTCGTTGACCTTTTTCACAAACTCCGTTTTTAAACCCATCTGGCCGATGCCGTCGATTTTGCAGTCGATGTCGTGATCGCCGTCTACTAAACGAATATTGCGCACTTTAGTGCCGACTTTTACCACGGATGATGAGCCTTTAACTTTGAGGTCTTTAATCACGGTGACGGTGTCACCGTCTTTGAGGATATTGCCGTTGGCGTCACGATAGACTTTTTCGTCGCTGTCTTCGAGCGTGTTTTTCGGCCATTCATGTGCACATTCCGGGCAAATGTACATTTCGCCGTCTTCGTAAGTATATTCCGAGCCACATTTTGGGCAGTTAGGTAGTCCGCTCATTGGTTATCCTTTAGTCAAAGAGCATTATTATAAGGGGCTAACACCTCGTGACCAAGTCCTGATTTGTGTTTAGCGGCGCGCATGAGTCTACGCTGGTTTATAATGGCGATTTTGCGTTTTGAAGGAGAGGTTATGCGTCCAAGTGGTCGAGCGTTAGAGGCGTTGCGCGAGGTAGCGTTTCGTACACAGGTAACAAAGTATGCGGAAGGGTCGGTGTTGGTTTCGTTTGGAGAGACGCAAGTGATTTGTACCGCCTCGGTCGAGGAGTCGGTGCCGCCGTTTTTGAAGGGCAAGGGGCAAGGCTGGGTAACGGCGGAATATGGTATGCTGCCACGTTCGACTGGCACGCGGATGCGACGTGAAGCGTCGGCAGGCAAGCAGAGTGGACGTACCTTGGAGATTGCGCGTTTAATTGGGCGCGCGCTGCGTGCGGCGGTGGATTTAAGCAAGCTGGGCGAGCGCACGATTTATATTGATTGTGATGTCATTCAGGCCGATGGCGGTACGCGTACGGCGTCGATTACCGGTGGTTTTATTGCGCTTGTGTTGGCGATTGAAACCCTCATTGAACAAGGCAAGCTGACGGATAATCCGATTTTGCACTATATTGCCTCGGTATCGGTGGGCGTATATCAAGGGCAGGTAGTGGTCGATTTAGATTATGCTGAAGATTCGAATGCGGATACGGATATGAATTTGGTGATGACCGAAAGCGGGGAGTTTATCGAAGTGCAGGGTACGGCTGAAAGTGCGCCGTTTTCGATTGCACAAATGAATGAGATGCTCACACTTGGACAAGCGGCGATTTTTCAATTAATTGAACAGCAAAAACAGGTATTGCGCGAAAGTTAGGCGGCCTGCGTTCGTTGTTAAGCGTTTGATTAATAAAGTATATTTATTTGGTTTAAACCGATTTGCAAGCGTTTGCAAGTCGGTGCCTGCTTCGGTTGGGTTATCTTATCAAAGCGGCGTGTGAATGGGCGCTCGGTGTAGAAGTTGTAGTGTGGTGGTTGTGCCGTTATGTCGCAGACGATGGGGTTGACTAAAGCCTTGGTATAACGCTTGTTTAGCGTGAGCGATGGCGTGACTGAGGGATGCGCCTTGGGCTAATAAGGTTGCAATCGCCGTTGAAAGAAAACAGCCGGTACCCTTGACGTTTAACCCCTTTAGACGCGGTGCGCTGAAGGTTTGCATTGGTTGCCCCGCTTGCAGCAAATAATCAACCGCGCGTTGTTCATCACTATGTCCGCCTTTTACCAATATGGCGCGAATACCCTGATCAAAAAAAGCCTGTCCTATGTCGTGCATTTCGTGTGCGCGCCCATGATAGTTAGATTGCAGGAGCGCGTTGACTTCCGGGATATTCGGTGTGATTAAATCACACAGCGGCATAAGTTGTTTTAGCAGGCCTGCTAAAGCACTTTTATCCAATAAACGCCGCCCGCTAGAGCTGATAATCACCGGATCGAGCACCATCGGCGCACGCTGGTTTTGTAGTCGTTGTACGAGTAAATCAACTGTTTGTGCGCTCCCAAGCTGGCCAAGTTTGATCGCATCAATATCCACGTCGCTGAGGAGCGCATCGAGTTGGGCGGCCACTTGCTGTACGGGGAGGGGAAAAACGGCTTGAACGCCTTGGGTATTTTGGGCATTAATCGCGCTGATAACTGATAGACCATAGCCACCAAACTGTGTGATGGTTTGTAGGTCCGCTTGTATGCCTGCGCCGCTAAGCGGGTCACTTCCGGCGAGGGTTAGCACGGTTTTCATTCGGTTGCCTGTGTTGTATTGCGCGCGCGTCGCCATGCTCGAATAGCAAAGCGCGCCGGATGGGTGGCGTGATAGAGCGGCGCAGGCACGCATTGGGCTGTGCCGAGTAAGTCGGCGCGTATTATCTCGGCGCCGAGAAATACGGATAATAAGCCACGCGCGCCGTGACCATTACTCACATACAGGCCGCGACGATAGCGTTGCGACGGAAAACGAAACGGCGGTTGCGTTGGTGGGTGTTGTAAATAGGCTTGTTGCAGCCAGTCGCTATCGGCTATCGGGCCAATAATAGGCAAGTGATCGGGGGTGGTCGGGCGAAAGGCCACGCGTCCGTCTAGGTCCTCGGCGCGTGCCTTGATCCAATCGGGCAAGCTCCCTTGTGCCAAATCGAGGTTGGTTTGATGGCCTTGCAGGCTTGGTTGATTAATTAGGCAGGGCGCCTCGAAGGTGGCGCCGGTGACTGCTTGGCCGTCCAAAAAGGGCGTAGAGTAGCCAAGATGACTGACGGCGCGCCGCAGCGGGCGTTGTTGATGCTCAGCGCGCAGATGGCTCACTTGACCTTTGAGAGGACGAATCGGCAGACCCAAATCTGCGTTTAGCGACGATATTGCGCCGCAGGCGACAACAACATTGTCGCTGTATCGCTGGGTGGCCGAGGTGTCGATATGCCAGCCTTGTTGGTGTGCGTGCAGGCCGATAACGCGCTCGTCACGGATAAGGTGGATATTGGGGTGCGCTAAACAGCGTGCGACAATCGAGGGCGGATTGAGCCAGCCGCCTTGTGCAAAAAATGCGCCGGATTGACCTACCCGTTGGCCAAGCAGTTCGCTGGCTTGGTGTTTGTTTAGCGCGCGCACAAATGTAGCAGGCAGGTCGAGGCGCTCTAACGCGCTTTGCATACGTTGCGCTTGTTCGGCATTGGCCGCTAAATCTATCAAGCCGTTTAAGTCGCCGATAATTTCACCTTGCGCTAACCAGGGCAACAGGCGACGGCGGGTAGCGGCTAGGCCGAGCGCATACCATTGGCTGCGCAGGTTCCAGTCGGCAGTGAGCAGTGGATGGAGCGCGCCTGCAAGGTTGCCTGAGGCGTGTTGTGCCGGTTGTGATTCGCTTTCAATCACCGTAACTTGCCAGCCGACTTCGGCTAAGGCATGGGCCACCGCGGCACCAGCAAGTCCGCCACCAATGACCGTTAGACAAGGGGAGAATGTCGGCTCAGGGCGGCTAAACCAAGGTGTTTTGCTGCTAAAGGGGCGCGGTTGTTGTAGGTGTCCGCACAGTTGTTCACGTTTGTTGGCAAATCCGCGCCGTTTTTCAACGCAAAACCCTGCACCTTGTAGGCCTTTTCTAACCGCGCTGGCCGCGCTAAAGGTGGCAAAGCGCGTGTCGCGCCGACTTAAACGTTGCATCTGTTGGTAGAGCGCGGGGCGCCACATATCGGGGTTTTTGTCTGGGGCAAAGCCGTCTAAGAACCACGCATCGACCGTTGTATCGAGTTGCGCCAAGCCGTCGCACGCTTCGCCGAACCACAGACTTAGGCGGATGTTTTGCCAGTAAATATCGTGCCAGCCGGGAAGTAGCGGCGGATAGGCTGCCAAAAAAGGCGCAAATAAAGCGGCTAACTGTGGCCGTTGTGTATGGATTTGCGCTAAATCGCTGGCGCAAAACGGATGTTTTTCGACACTGATATAGTGAAGTTTTGCCGATGTGGGCGCGTGTTGTTGCCAGTGCTTGAGCGTGACTAAAAAATTTAGACCGCTGCCAAAACCAGTTTCGGCGATGCAAAAGGTGTGCGCTTGTGCAAAGCGTTCAATCAGTTGGTTAGGGGTAATAAATACATGATTCACTTCGTCTTCGCCCTGCGCATCGATAAAGTAAATATCATCATATATCGGTGAGTAGGGGCGATTATGTTGCCAAATAAGCTTGGCCGGAACCAGTTTCATTGTCATGCTCTAAGCCTAAATAAAACACACAAGATACAAGATTTATACAAGGATACAAGTTGCCTTGATCGGTTTTTTTAGTGCTGATGCCAAAACGGGGTGCCTAAAACCGGGGTGGAGGCGCTGGCAAATTCCCGTTGTGGCATCGCACCGGCTTCATAACCTAAGCGTCCGGCTTCAATCGCGTGTTTAAACGCGGTGGCCATTTTCACCGGATCATCGGCTAACGCCACCGCTGAGTTGAGTAACACGCCATCAAATCCCATTTCTAACGCTTGCGCCGCGTGCGACGGTTTGCCGATGCCGGCATCAACAATGAGGGTGGTTTTGTCGAGGCGTTTGCGAATCAATTCCATATTGTAGGGATTCATAATGCCTTTGCCCGAACCAATCGGCGACGCCCAAGGCATCACAATACGGCAACCGACATCGACTAAACGCTGACACAAAACTAAATCATCGCTGGCGTAAGGAAACACTTCAAAGCCGTCTTCGATTAAGGTTTGTGCGGCTTTGACCAAATCAAACGGATCGGGCTGTAGCGTATAGTCGTCACCGATGACTTCGAGTTTGAGCCAGTGGGTGCCAAAAATTTCGCGTGCCATTTGCGCGGTGGTAATGGCTTCTTTGGCATTACGACAACCCGCGGTATTAGGCAAAATATGACAACCGAGTGATTGAATAATCTGCCAAAAGGCTTGGCCACTTTGATCGCCCGGATTCTGTCTGCGAATCGACACGGTGACTACTTGGCTGGCGCTGGCTTGAATCGCTTGGCGCATGATTTGCGGCGAGGGATAAAGTGCCGAACCGATTAATAAACGGCTGTTGATTTCTTTATCCGCGAGTAACCAGGCCTGGTTGTTTGTTGTCATGGTTTAATCCTGTTTTTTTAATTCACCACAGAGACACGAAGACACTGAGGTTTAGCTTTTTCTCGTTCCCACGCTCCTGCGTGGGAATGCCTACTTGGCTGCAAGCATTAATGTTGCCTCAATCAAATTCCGGTTTGCGTTCCCACTGAGGACACGAAGATTTTTACGAAACTGACTGTCATCGCGAGGCCAAGGCCGTGGCGATCTCCAGAGATGGCTTCGCTACGCTCGCCATGACGACTGGTAATGGAGCGGTTTTTTACACCCAAAAACCTTCGTGTTCTTCGTGTCCTTCGTGGTTCCCTTAAAACCAAACCTTCGTGCCTCTGTGTCTCAGTGGTTCAAAAATTTAAACACTCAGCCGCCTTGCATCGGCGCGACGATTTCTATGCGGTCGTTTTCGTGAATTGTCGTGTCGGCATATTGGCTTTTGGGCACAAAGTTTTCATTTAAAGCCAACGCAAATGCGCCTTCAATATTTAATTCCACCACCAGGCCTGCTAAGTCCTTAGCGGCCGTTTCAGTGGGTTGATCATTAATCTTTACAATCATTCTGCACCTGTTTTTTTTGTTCACCACAGAGACACGAAGACACGAAGGTTATAGAGAATTTACCGTCATCGCGAGGCCAAAGGCCGTGGCGATCTCCAGAGATGGCTTCGCTACGTTCGCCATGACGACTGGCAATAGAGCCGTTTTTTACACCCAAAAACCTTCGTGTTCTTCGTGGTTCTATTAAAACAAAACCTTCGTGTCTCTGTGTCTCTGTGGTTGGGAACGCCGCGCTGCTTAGTGCGTCGGTTTCGGTCAGCGGCTTACCAAGTACAACTTGGTAACCAGATAACCTTCGTGTTCTTCGTATTCTTCGTGGTTCTATTAAAACAAAACCTTCGTGCCTCTGTGTCTCTGTGGTTTAATCAAATCGCAATGCTTTTTCAATTATCGCGGGTGAAAATAAATAACCGTGGCGATACAGGCCATTGATTCGCGTCAAGCCGTCGAGCTGCTCAATGCGTGGTAAATTATCGCCCAGCGCTGGGCGGCAATTGGTCAGTTGATTGACAATGCGTGCTTCGGCAAACCCCGCATGAACGCTATACACCGCCGATAACAATTCCAAACTGGAGCGCACCGACATCGGACTGCGGTCTTCACTTTCGATTTCACTTGCACCGATGACATAACGTCCATTGGCGCGTGGCACAATATAAAGGCGATAACGCGGGTGCATTAAACGTACCGGACGTGTGAGTTTCACGTCGGGCGCATCCAGCCAAAACACTTCGCCACGCACGCCACGTAAATCTTTTATATCTGCTTTTGCGCCAAGTCCGCGACAATCAAATACCCAATCAAACGCTTGGCCATCAATTTGCCTAGATGACAGTTGCTTCACCTCGGTGGTTTCACGCCATTCAACTAATGGATGATTTTTCAGCAGGCGTTCGCTTTGTTGAAAAAACTGAGTTGAATCGACTTGGCCTTCATTCGGCAACCACCAGGCCTGGTGGTGATGCGTCAATTCAGGTTCTAGCTCGGTTAAACGTGCATTGTTTAGCGGTTCAACTTGATAACCGCTTGGCAATTTATCCATCAACTGACGCATGAAATGTTGCAAGTCGGCACGGTCATGATGGTGCGCTAAAATCAAACTGCCGCGATGTTGAAAATCCACCGGACAAGCTTGTTGCGCCATCCAATCCACCAGGCCTGGCCACAGTTCAATCGAACGCACGCCAAGTCGAAACAACTCGGCATCCATCAGTTCCAACTCGGCAAAGGGCGCAAGCATGCCGGCGGCGGTATATCCGGCGGCATTGGGGGGTGTTTCGGCGCTATCTTTTTCATACAGCGTGACGTGAATGCCGCGCTGTATCAAATTCAACGCCAGCACGCGACCCACCAGGCCTGCCCCCGCGATACCTACGGTTTTTAAGCCGTCCAGGGTCATAACTTAAGCCTGCTTTTTAAGTTGGTCAGTCAGTTGATCCACCGGCACCGAAATTTCGCTGCCAAGGTCTTTAAACGTCTGAGCTTGTTCCGCCATGCCTGCTTCGAGGGCTTTTTGTTCATCGACACCCAATTGCGCGGCGTAATCGCGCACTTCTTGGCTGATTTTCATTGAACAGAATTTCGGCCCGCACATAGAGCAGAAGTGCGCGACTTTGGCCGAATCACGCGGTAAGGTTTCATCGTGATACGCCATTGCGCGTTCAGGATCAAGGCCAATGTTAAACTGATCCATCCAGCGGAATTCAAACCGCGCTTTACTCATCGCATCATCACGCTGACGTGCGCCCGGATGACCTTTGGCGACATCGGCGGCATGGGCGGCGATTTTATAAGCCATCAAACCTTCTTTGACGTCTTCACGATTTGGCAGACCTAAATGTTCTTTGGGCGTGACATAACACAGCATCGCGGTGCCGTACCAACCGATCATCGCCGCGCCAATCGCGGAAGTGATATGGTCGTAACCCGGTGCAATATCGGTAGTCAAGGGGCCAAGCGTGTAGAAAGGCGCTTCGTGGCACAGCTCTAATTGCAAATCCATGTTTTCTTTAATCTTGTGCATCGGCACATGACCTGGGCCTTCGATAATGGTTTGCACATCGTGTTTCCACGCGATTTGTGTCAGTTCGCCTAAGGTTTTAAGCTCCGAAAGCTGTGCTTCGTCATTCGCATCGGCAATCGAACCCGGACGTAAACCATCACCCAACGAGAAGCTGACATCATAGGCCTTCATAATTTGGCAGATGTCTTCAAAATGGGTGTAAAGGAAGTTTTCCTTGTGATGTGCCAAACACCATTTCGCCATTATCGAGCCGCCGCGCGACACAATACCGGTGACACGTTTGGCCGTCATCGGCACATAACGCAGCAATACACCAGCATGAATGGTGAAATAATCCACGCCCTGTTCTGCCTGTTCAATCAAGGTATCGCGGTAAATTTCCCACGTCAGGTCTTCGGCAATGCCATTTACTTTTTCCAACGCTTGATACAAAGGCACGGTACCAATCGGCACCGGCGAGTTGCGGATAATCCAATCGCGGGTGGCGTGAATGTTTTTGCCAGTGGATAAGTCCATTACCGTGTCGCCGCCCCAACGGGTTGACCACACCATTTTTTCTACTTCTTCCGCAATCGACGACGTAAGCGCCGAGTTGCCGATATTGGCGTTAATTTTGACTAAAAAGTTGCGGCCGATAATCATCGGTTCCGATTCCGGGTGGTTGATATTGCACGGAATCACCGCGCGTCCGGCGGCGACTTCTTGGCGCACAAATTCAGCTGTAATTTGTTTTGGTAAATTCGCGCCAAAACTTTCGCCCGCTAAACGGGCTTCGCGTTCGACATCTTCAATTTCGATACGACGCTGATTTTCGCGAATGGCGATAAATTCCATTTCCGGCGTAATAATGCCTTGGCGTGCATAGTGCATTTGGGTGACGTTTTTGCCCGCTTTGGCGCGTAGCGGTGTGCGTTTCAGGCCTTGTTCGGCGGCTAACAATTCAGCCGGTACATCAGTGTCGCGTTTGTAACCGTTATCGACCGCTTGGGTTTGGCGACCTTGGTATGCTTCCACATCGCCGCGTGCCGCAATCCAACTCTTCCGAATCGCAGGTAAACCTTGGGTTAAATCAATGTCGGCGTTCGGATCGGTATAAGGGCCGGAGGTGTCATAAACCGTCAGGGTTTCGCCATTGGTCAGTTCGATTTCACGCATCGGCACACGGATGTCCTGATGAATATCGCCATGAAGATAGACTTTTTTCGATGCCGGAAAGGGGTTACGCGTGATTTCGCTATGAGCGGCGGTATGTTTAATATTGTGTGTCATGTTTTTCTCCGGTTATGGATTCACCACAGAGACACGAAGCTTTTTAAAGCCCTCTCCCTGAGGGAGAGGGTTGGGTGAGGGTGAAATGTCAAACCTAACGCTCGATATCCACCCGCCCCCCCCTAGCCCCCTCCCATCAAGGGAGGGGGCGCGCAAAAATGCTATGTCTTGTGTCTCTGTGATTTAAATTCAAAGGCAGAAAAACAGCGTGAAAAGTCGGTTGGGGCGTTTGAAAACAGGCGAGGGGGCGTTTATTTGCAACCACCAGGCCTGGTTATTCAAACGCAGGCACCGGAAGCATTCAGAAGCGGCGGTTGGGTTAGAGATAAAGCACGCCGATTAAGATTGTTCTCTTCCCTACGCTGGTTCTAACCAGTTCAAGTTCAGCGGGTTCGGTCTGGCGACCATCTCAGCGTTCATAAATCGAACGCACCCCGAGAGATAAAAAGCAGGTTAAACAAGGCTGGGGTAAATGTCAAGTCGATGCTGGCGGGGCGGGGTACACCAAGGTGTTTGAGCGAATCCCCGTGCACAGTGAGCCGTGACTAAGGTTAAGCTCTGGGGCGGGGTTTAAATCGTAAGATGACAAATATAAAGGTCGCACTGACCACTATCGCCGGACCGGAAGGAATATCCCAGTGATACGAGGCGAGTAGGCCGAGCAATACACTCATCGCACCGGTTACGAAGGTATAAGCCAGCATCTGTTCCGGCGTGTGCGCGAGTCGGCGCGCGGCAGCGGCCGGTAAAATCAGTAGCGAGGTAATAAGCAAAATACCGACAATTTTCATCGCTAGCGCAATCACCAGCGCCAGCAATAAGGTCATCGCCAGTTGTAGTTGCTTGACGGCCACGCCTTCTACACGCGCCAGTTCGCTATTAAGTGTGAGGTTCAACAGATCATGCCAATAGTGCTTGAAAAAGTACGCCACAACAACACTGAGCAAGCCAATCCAAATTAAATCTTGTTCATGCAGACTGAGGATGTCACCAAATAAATAGCCCATTAAGTCGAGCTGGATATTTCCCTGTAAACTTAGGACGACAAGGCCGAGTGCGAGACTGCCGTGGGCGAGGATGCCAAGCAGCGTGTCGGCAGCGAGCTGGGTGCTTTGGCGCAGATGGTGCAGACTGAACACCAGCATAAACGAGGTGGCGAGAATTGCCAGTGTCAGATTTAGATCAAGCAAAAGCCCTAGACCAATGCCCAAGAGCGCGGAATGGGCCAGGGTTTCTCCAAAATACGCTTGGCGTTGCCAAACAACAAACACCCCTAGTGGCGCGGCTAACCAAGCGATTAACACACCACCCAGCAAGGCGAGTAGCATAAAGTCGGGCAGAAACAAGTCGGTCATGGTTTATCCGTGATTACAGTGGGTATGGTGGTGCTGGTAGAGGGCGTGCTCACTCAGTCCACCGGCGAATTGGTCGATAAAAATCGGATTGTTACGCAGGCTTTGCAGATCGCCTGAGCAACAAATATGCTGGTTAAGGCACAGTACTTCATCGGTATGTTTCATCACCAGGTGCAGATCGTGGCTAATCATCAATACCGCGCATTGGCGTTTGAGTTGTTGCTGATGGATAAGTTGATATATTTCCGCTTGGCTTTTAAGGTCGATGCCTTGTACCGGCTCGTCGAGTACCAGCAGGTTGGGGGCGCGGATGAGCGCGCGCGCAAGCAGTACGCGCTGCATTTCGCCGCCGGAGAGTGATTGTACGGCTTGGCTGAGCAAGGGACGAACACCGAGTTCATCAGCGATGCGCTCGAGGCTTGTGGTATGATGTTCGCCCCGTTTTTGCCCCAGTTGCAAGAAGCGTTGCACGGTGAGTGGCAGGGTGGGGTCGATATGAATTTTTTGCGGCATAAAGCCAATCACCAAGGTTTGGTGATGGATAACTTGCCCTTGCGTCGGTTTAATCAGTTTGAGTAGGATTTTAACGAGGGTGGACTTGCCTGCGCCGTTGGGGCCGATGAGGGTGGTAATTTGATTGGCGTGCAGTTGTAGCGAAACGGATTGCAAAACGGGCTTGCCATCGAATTGGTGATAAATGTGGTTAGCGCTAATCAGCGGTAGATGTGTCATGGACGCTATTTTACAGGGAGTGGTAACAAAATGCGAAAGGTCGGATTAATTTTTGTGCTGTTGTTAGTTTGGGGCGGGGGGCACGCGCAGGGTGTGAAGCTGGTGGTGTCGATTCCGCCGTTAGCGGCGATGGTTATGCCATTGCTAGGTGAGCAGGATGCGCTTGAGGTGTTGTTGACACCGGGGGCATCACCGCACGGTTTTCAGCTCAAGCCAAGCCATGTGGCGGCGTTGCGCGATGCGAATTTGGTGGTAACGGTCGGTACCGGTGCCGACGCGTGGATGATGCAGGCGTTGCGTCATTATGAGGGCGCGCATCTGGCGATGGCTAAATTAGCAGGCCTGCAACTTTTGCCAAAGCGGGATGGTGGCGTGTGGTCTCACGCACATCGCGCGAGTGCGCTCGCGACGACAAGCCCGGTGCTGAGTGATAAGCGTATGGATGGTCATATTTGGTTGGGCTTGGATAATGCACGTGCGTTGATTCGCGCTGTGAGTGCGCAGTTGCAGACATTGCGGCCGTTGCGGGCGGGGGAGTTTGCGGCGCGAGAGGCGGCGATCTTGGCGGCGTTAGCGGCGCGTGAAACCCATTGGCGCGCACAGTTGCTGCCTTATCAAGCCGCGCGCTTTATTGTGATGCATGATGCGTATCAATATTTTGAGCGTTACCACGGTTTGCAGGCAGCAGGTACTATTCACGTTAATCCAGAATTGCCGCCGAGTGCGAAGCGTATCGAGGCGTTGCGCGATGAAATTGCTCAACGTCATGTGCAGTGTGTGTTTAAAGAGCCGCAATTTCCGCAGGCACGTTTGCAGGCGTTGGTGCGTGGGTTAGAGATTAATATTGGCGAGTTGGATCCGTTAGGTTTTGATGGACAGATTCAGCCGTATCAGGTGTTTTATGACAAGCTGGTACAAGATTTTGTGGCGTGTTTTGAATAGTGGGTTGAGGTGATGGCTAAAACGTGTGCGCAGGTAGTATTAGTTGGCTGGCCGGGTGCAGGTAAGGCCGAGTTGGCGAGCGAATTGGCGCAAGCAGGCTATGTTGTCCAAACTGGTCATGCGCTGGCTTGGCATGCCACACCGTTGCCGGTTTGGGCGTTAGTCGATTGTCGGCGCCGAATAACGGATCAGGCGGCGCTTCAGGCTTTATTTTTGGCCGGTGATGCGCTGGTATTGATGTATTGGCATGAGGTGGCGTTGGACGACCAGACTTGGTGGTTACAGCAGTGCCGCCGTTTAGCGCCGAGTAAACCCTATGTATTAAAAGGGTTGGCGCCGCTCACTCAAGTACAACTCACGACATTATTATCCGCAGCTAAAACGGCACAAAACCCGCATTGGCCGGAAGTTGAAGTGTGGCAACTTCACTGGCCGCATCGGGTGGTGTTAGAGCACGCGATGTTTGTCGTTGATAGCGCGCGCCAGCAATTAAACGGTGCGTTGTGGCGGGTAACTTGGGTGTGCGATACCTTGGAGTATATTAATCCGGTGGTGATTGATATGACGCCAACCGGGTTTGAAACGCGTGCCGCCAAGGCGGATGAAAAAGTAGGCGATATTCGAATCGTTGGGGTGGGCGTGTGTCAGCCTGCACTGCAACAACAATTTGCAGACTGGTTTATGGCTTGCCGTGCGCCGGGTTAATCCGGTTTTGCCCTAGACAAGTTTATAATATCCGACTAAAATACTAAGAATTGTTTTAACTCAAAGAATGTTCGATGACACAACCGACACAATATCAAGAAATCAACGACTTACTGCTTAAAAATAAACACTATAAAGAAGGTTTTTTTACCAAAACGTTGGTAGAGACTTTCGATAAGGGATTGAACGAGGCGGTGGTACGTGCTATTTCGGCAAAAAAAAATGAACCGCAATGGATGCTGGATTTTCGCTTAAAAGCGTTTGCGCATTGGCAAAAAATGCGTGAACCGCACTGGGCTAAGGCGGAATATGCGCCGATCGATTATCAGGATTATAGTTATTATTCTGCGCCCGAATGCAGCAGCTGTAATATAGTTTGCGATAAAGCGCCGGATGGTAAGGATCACTCTCAGCCGCTGATGGATCCGGAAGTGGCAAAAGCGTTTGCCAGCTTGGGTGTGCCGATTGATGATTCCGATAATGCCAATATCGCGGTCGATGCGATTTTCGACTCAGTATCGGTTTCGACCACCAAGCGCGAAGACCTGGCTAAGCTGGGCATTATTTTCTGTTCGTTTTCCGAAGCGGTGCAGGAATACCCAGAGTTGGTACAACAATATTTAGGTACGGTGGTGCCATATCACGATAATTTCTTTGCCGCGCTGAATTCGGCGGTGGCGTCAGATGGTACGTTTGTGTATGTGCCGCCGAATGTGCGCTGCCCGATGGATTTATCGACTTATTTTCGTATCAACGAAGCCAAAACCGGTCAGTTTGAACGTACGATTTTAATCGCCGACAAAGGCAGCTATGTTAGTTATTTAGAGGGCTGTTCGGCACCTGTACGCGATACCTACCAGCTTCACGCAGCGGTAGTTGAGGTGATTGTGCATGAGGATGCCGAGGTGAAGTATTCCACGGTGCAAAACTGGTATCCGGGCGATGACGATTGTCAAGGCGGTATTTTGAATTTTGTAACCAAGCGCGGCGTTTGTGAGGGGGAAAACGCCAAACTGTCGTGGACACAAGCCGAAACTGGCTCGGCGATTACGTGGAAATATCCAAGCTGTATTTTGAAAGGCGATAATTCGATTGGTGAGTTTTATTCGGTGGCGTTGACAAATCGACGTCAGCAGGCTGATACCGGTACTAAAATGATTCACATCGGCAAGAACACCCGCAGCACGATTATCTCAAAAGGCTTGTCGGCGGGAAAAAGCGACAATACCTATCGCGGTATGGTAAAAATTCTGCCGTCAGCCGAAGGGGCGCGTAACTTCACTCAGTGCGATTCGATGTTGATTGGTGATCAGTGCGGTGCGCATACGTTCCCTTATATCGAAGTGGAAAACCCGAGCGCACAAATCGAGCATGAAGCGACCACTTCACGTATTGGTGAAGATCAGTTGTTTTATTGTCAGCAGCGCGGTATTAGCGAACAAGATGCGATTTCGATGATCGTGAACGGGTTTTGTAAGGAAGTATTTAAAGAGTTACCGCTTGAGTTCGCGCAAGAGGCAGAAGAATTATTGGCGATAAGCTTAGAGGGCTCGGTCGGCTAATCGAAGCTCGACTCTAACAGCGCTTTGGCGCAAGTTTGGAAAGTCAGAAACAGTTTTAATAGGTTCGTGGCTAATATGATGTTTAACGTATAACAAAAGACGACATACTATGTTATTAGATATTCAAAATCTGCAAGCCCAAGTCGAAGACATGGCGATTTTAAAAGGCATTAACTTGCAAGTTAATCCAGGTGAGGTTCATGCGATTATGGGGCCGAACGGGTCGGGTAAAAGCACCTTGTCGAGTGTATTGGCTGGGCGTGAAGACTATGAAGTGACCGGGGGGGCGGTGGACTATGACGGTGAAGATTTATTAGAAATGGATGCAGAAGAACGCGCGCGCAAAGGGGTGTTTTTGGCGTTTCAATATCCGGTGGAGATTCCGGGGGTGTCGAACAAGTTGTTTTTACAAACTGCGTTAAACGCGGTTCGCCAAGCACGCGGCGAGGCGCCGTTGGATATGTTTGATTTTGACCAACTGGCGCTGGAAAAAATGAAAGCGTTAGAAATGTCACCGATGATGTTGGAGCGTTCGGTGAATGTCGGTTTTTCCGGTGGCGAGAAAAAACGCAATGATATTTTTCAAATGGCGATGTTAGAACCTAAGCTGTGTATTTTGGACGAAACGGATTCAGGCTTGGATATCGATGCGTTGCGTATTGTCGCCAATGGGGTGAATGCGTTGCGCGCGCCGCAGCGTAGCTTTATTGTGGTGACTCATTATCAGCGTTTGCTCGATTACATTAAACCGGATTTTGTTCACGTGTTATATAAGGGCCGCATTATTAAATCGGGTGGGTTTGAGTTGGCACAAGAATTAGAGGAGCGAGGGTATGACCACCTTATCCAAGCCTACCAAGAAGCCTAGCCCGCTGGCGCAAAGCGCCGTGGCATTTTATTTACAGCAAGCGCAGCCGTTAATCGATGCTTCGCGTGATTTGCCGTTAGGGGCCTTTCGTCAATCGGTAGCGGAGCGTTTTGCACAGCAGGGGTTTCCAACGCGCCGTGATGAGGATTGGAAATACACGCCGTTGAATGCGTTTTTGCAAACACATTATCGCTTGTCCGGCGTTGCAAGCATTGACTTTGCTCAGGTTAAGCGTTTTTTGCCGCCGTTTGCGGTGATGCACTTGGTGTTTGTTGATGGTTATTTTAGCGAAACCTTTTCCGACGATTTAGGCGCACTGCCTGAGGGATTGACGATTGAATCAGTGAAGGATGCGCTGGATTTTGTTTCTGGTCATCAGGCGCTGATGTCACATGAGTCCCAAGTCGAGGCCGAACCATTCGGCTGCCTGAACAGTTTGATGTTTGATGACGGGGTGCTGATTCAGCTGGAGCAAAATTGTATTTTAGATCGGCCGGTATTGTGCACTTATTTACAGACCCAAAGCGAGCACGCGAACACGACACGTAATCGTATTGTGTTGGCCGAAGGCGCGCAAATGACGCTGATTGAGCAGTATGTTAGCTTGAGTGATGAATTGAATGCGTTTAATAACGTGGTCAGTGAAGTCGAGTTAGCGCAATCGGCGCAGTTGGATCAGGTGGTATTGCAGGCGATTGCGCACTCAGGGATGCACTTTGGCTTGCAGTTTGTTGAACAAGCGACGCAATCGCGCTTTAGTTCGCATTATGTCGGTTTGGGCGCGGCGATTTCGCGTCATCAAAATACACTGTATATGCGGGGTGAGCACGTTGAATCGGCGCAGTTTAGTGCTTGTTTGGCGCAAGGAAATCAGGTGATGGATACGCGCACCCATACCCAGCATCAGGCCTGCTGGGGCGTGAGTCGGCAGCTGCATAAGTTGGTGCTGGATGATCAGGCAACCGGTGTATTCAACGGTATGATTCACGTTGCACGCGGTGCGCAGAAAACCGATGGCTTGATGGATAATAAAAATCTATTGTTGTCGAAGCAAGCGCAAGTAGACAGTAAACCGCAATTAGAAATTTATGCCGATGATGTCAAGTGTTCGCATGGGTCAGCATCTGGTCAAATCAGCGATGAGCAGATTTTTTATTTGCGCGCGCGCGGTATTGCTGAGCAGGATGCTCGTCGTTTAGTGACGCAGGCGTTCTTGCTTGAGCCGCTGGAGTCGATTAGTTCGGCGCCGGTGCGCGATTGGTTAGCAGGCAAGTTAGTTCAAAAACTCAATCGATAAGCTTCACTTATTACGAAGGATAGGTTTTAGTCCCAGTCCTTCGTGATCTTCGTGGTTTAAAAAACAGGATTATTATGTTGGATCATGCGGCGCTGCGTGCGCAATTCCCGATTTTACAGCTCACTGAAAACGGCCACCCCTTGGTTTATTTGGATAATGCCTCTACGTCGCAAAAACCCCAGTGTGTCATTGAGGCGGTAGCGCGTTATTATGCGCAACAAAACGCGAATGTGCATCGCGGCGTATATGGCCTTAGCGAGCGCGGTACGCAAGCGTTTGAAGCGGTGCGCGATCAGATTAAAGAGTTGCTGAATGCCGCGCAGCGTGAGGAAATTATTTTTGTGCGCGGGGCAACCGAGGGTATTAATCTCATCGCCCAAAGTTGGGGGTGTGCGAATTTGCAGGCTGGCGATGAAGTGATTGTGTCGGAAATGGAGCATCATTCTAATCTTGTGCCTTGGCAGATGCTGCGCGATATCTTGGGTATTAAGCTGGTGAAATGGCCAATTAATGCGCAAGGCGAAGTGGCGTTAAGCACATTAGCAGGCCTGCTAAATGCGCGAACCAAACTGGTTTGCGTGACGCAAATGTCGAATGCACTAGGGACGATTAACCCGATTGCTGAGATTGTGGAGTTGGCGCATCAGTATGGGGCGAAGGTACTGGTCGATGGCGCGCAGTCGGTGTCGCATATGGCGGTGGATGTGCAAGCATTGGATGTGGATTTTTTGGTGTTTTCCGGTCATAAAATGTATGCACCGACCGGTATTGGCTGTGTGTATGGAAAGCGCGCGCTGCTGGAGATGATGCCGCCTTATCAGGGCGGAGGCGATATGATTTATAAGGTGAGTTTTGAGCACACTGAATACAATCAGCTTCCTTATAAGTTTGAGGCCGGTACGCCAAATATTGCTGGCGTGATAGGGTTGGGCGAGGCGATACGGTTTATCACATCAGTCGGTTTTGAACGTATCGCTAATATTGAACAGGATTTATTGAATTATGCGACCGAGCAGCTTGGTCAAATTGACGGTTTGCGTATTATTGGTACAGCGGCACACAAAGGCGCCGTGGTGTCGTTTGTAATCGACGGGGCGCATCCGCATGATCTAGCAACGCTGTTGGACCAAGATGGTGTGGCGGTTCGTGCCAGTCATCATTGCGCAATGCCGGTAATGCAGCGCTTTAATGTACCGGCCACGGTGCGTGCGTCGTTTGGGGTGTATAACACGCGTGAGGATATCGATCGACTGCTTGTTTCTGTGCAGGACGCGCTCGATATGTTACGCTAGGGGCTTTTATTGTATTGATTGGACAGGAGTCGTTATGTCATCCACCCCGTTTGAATGGATTCGTCTTGAGCTGATGCCGTTGCCGGGCGCGACAGATTGGCCAAATTTAGTGTTGTGGTGGAATCCGGAGGCGCGTGTGTTAGAAGGCGAGGGAAAGGAGGCGATTTTGCAGTTGGCGCTGGCGGCGAAAGATAAGGGCAGTTTGCAAAGCGGCAATGGTACACACATTGAAATTACGGATCCGTTGCATCAGCCTTCTGAATTAGCCGCGGTTTTGGCGCAGTATTATTGGGTCATTCCTCAACCGGTGAGTGCGCCGGGCGATAGTCACGAAACGCCGTCGTTATTGAACTAAGAACGTGCTGGTCATAAAGGAGTTGATCATTTGCTCCAACGGATTGATAAGTCAAGTTTGAGTTAATTCTTTGCATTGGTTTTTTGTTCAGCTAAAACGATTGATACCAATAATGATCTGAAAAATTCATCGCTTAGTGCTTGGAGAAGGTCGTCTCTTTGTGGTTCAAAAAACGTCGCGCTTTAAGCTAAGCGGCCAGTGTCTATGACGCGGTTTCAAATTATGGCGTGATTTATCAGTGAATATCGACATCAGTGAATATTGACGCTTTAACCTTGATCGAGATGGCTTTAGTTGGGGTCTGTTGACAATTTGCTGTAACTGATTGATAGAAGTAAATGCCTTAAAGATCAATGGCTTAGTTTTTATATTTTCGTTTTCTTCGTGAACGTTGTGGTTCAAAAATAACTTGTCAACAGACGCTGGGCTGTTTGCTTTCGGCTGCTGGTGGTCGATTGGGCGGATAAGGTGGTCGATTATCCAGGCGGTCACTAACCTCAATTTTATATAGCGGATAGCAAAACGACTCCCGTTTTTGTCTTGTGTTTGTGCGTAGTCGTTTTGTTCTGGCAAGATTCTTGCATATACCTGTCTTGGCTTTTTGTTATCATACGCAGCCAATCTTATTAAACCGACTCTTTACGAGTCGATTCAAACTGTCTATACGCGCGACAGGTCGGTAGGGTGTTAATTGAAAGAACAGGTCAAACAAATTCATTTTGTCGGTATTGGTGGGGTCGGCATGGCCGGAATCGCCGAAGTTTGCGTGAACCTTGGTTTTGAGGTCAGCGGCTCCGATGTCAAACGTAATCAAACGATTTTGCGACTGGAGTCGCTGGGTGCAAAGGTGCAAATCGGTCATGATCCGGCATTGTTGAAAACAGCGGATGTGGTGGTGGTATCGAGTGCCATTCGCGCCGATAATGCTGAGGTGCAATGGGCGAAAGCGCAACGTATTCCGGTGATTCCACGCGCCGAAATGTTGGCTGAGTTAATGCGAATGCGCTTTGGTATCGCGATTGCGGGTACGCACGGCAAAACCACGACAACCAGTTTAACGGCGGCGATTTTGACTCAGGGCGGCTTGGACCCGACATTTGTTATCGGCGGCAAACTCAACCAAGTCGGCGCTAACGCACGTTTAGGTTCGGGACGTTATTTGGTGGCCGAAGCCGATGAGTCCGATGCCTCGTTTCTCCATCTCACGCCGATGATGTCTGTGGTCACCAATATTGATATGGATCACATGGAAACCTATCAAGGTGACTTTTCTAAGCTGATTCATACCTATGTCGAATTTATTAATCGGTTGCCGTTTTATGGATTGGCGGTGTTGTGTATGGACGATGCGAATATTCGTACATTGATTCCTGATTTGGCCCGTAAAACCCGTACCTACGGTTTTCACGAGCAGGCGGACGTGCGTGCGCAGAATGTGGTGTTATCTGGGTTGCAAAGCCGTTTTAGCGTATGCTTAAAAGAGGGTGGGGGCTTTGATGTCACGCTCAATATTCCGGGGCGACACAATGTGCAAAATGCACTAGCGGCGATTGCGGTGGCCTTAACCTTAGGGGTGACAGTGGAGGCCATTAAGCAAGCGTTGTCGCAATTTGCCGGCGTAGGGCGACGTTTTGAGGTTTACCCGCAATGTTTGGTTGGCGGACATAGTGTGACCTTGGTCGATGATTATGGTCATCACCCGACAGAGTTACAGGCCACTTTGCACACCGCACGAGCCGCGTTTACGGGTAAGCGATTAGTGTTGATTTTTCAGCCTCATCGTTATAGCCGCACGCGTGATTTGTTTGATGATTTTGTACAAGTGATGATGCAGGCGGATCTTGTGGTGCTAACCCAAGTGTATGGTGCCGGTGAAACGCCAATTCCGGCGTTTGACTCCAAAGCGTTAATGCAGGCTATGCGTTTGCGCGGTGCACAAAACCTGTTGTTGGTTGAGGGGTTTGAACAGTTAAATCAGTTGGCCACGGATGTTTTTCAGCACGATGATGTGGTGCTGATGATGGGGGCGGGCGATATTGGCGCTTGGGTAAAAACTTGGCAAGAGCAAGGAATGGCAAAGGCATGAATTTTGGTAAGGTTGCGGTGTTGATGGGGGGCGTGGCCGCCGAGCGTGAAGTGTCGTTGCGTAGCGGACGAGCGGTGGAACAGGCGTTGCTTAACGCCGGCGTGGATGCGAAAGCGATTGATGTGACCGATTTGTCACAATTAGTCGAAGTGAGTCGTTTGTATGATCGCGCATTTATTGCATTGCATGGTCGCTGGGGAGAAGACGGACAAGTACAGGCGATTTTACAATCGTTAAATATGCCGTTTACCGGTAGTGGCATGGCGGCTTCAGCCTTGGCGATGGATAAGTTGCGCACCAAATGGCTTTGGCGCGGTGCGGGTTTGCCTACGCCTAATTTCAACGTGGTGAGCCGTTATCAACCCTTGTCGGTGCAGGACTTTGCGTTAGATTTTCCGCTGATGGTGAAGCCTTGTCACGAAGGTTCAAGCATCGGGATGCGTAAGGTTCATGATTGGGCTGCTTTAGAGGCGGCGGTGGCTTATGCACAAGAGTTTGACGATGAGGTGTTGATTGAGCAGTGGATTGAGGGGCGCGAGTTTACCGTTGGCTTTGTTGATGGACAGCTTTTGCCAACTATTGAGCTAAAAACCACCCATGAGTTTTATGATTATTCGGCGAAATATCAAGCTAACGATACGCAGTATCTGTGTCCGTGTGAGATTGATGCGGCTTTGCAAGCGCAACTAAATGATTTAACCCGCCGAGGTTTTGAGGTGCTCGGTGCGCGCGGCTGGGGTCGGATGGATTTTATGGTCGATGCTAATCAGCAGGCCTGGTTAATTGAGTTGAATACGGTACCGGGTATGACTGATCATAGTTTGGTGCCAAAAGCGGCGAGGGTGGCAGGTATGTCGTTTGAGCAGTTGGTTGTGCGTATTTTAAGCGCAACATGAGTCGGTCTAAAATGCGTGCGAAATTAGGTTGGTCAGGGTTGGTTTTGCTCGTGCTGGTGCTGGCCGTGTTGGCTTACCAGACTTGGCAGGCACGTGCGGTGAATTATTTATCCTATACCTTGGTTAATTCGTTGCAATATGTGACTTTGGATGAGGTTGACGAGGCGTTAACGCCTTATTTGAGTCAGTCGTTTTGGCAGGTGGATTTGAATGCGTTGAAGCAGAGGCTAGAGTCGTTGACTTGGGTGAGTCAGGCGCGCGTAAAACGCAGTTGGCCGGGGTATATTGAACTTGAGTTGATTGAGCATCAGCCGGTGGCTAGATGGGGCAAGGATGCCTTAATTAGTGACCAAGGAGTGGTGTTTTATCCATCGGATATGAGTGATTTTGAGACGTGGGTAGGGTTAGACGGTGATGTGTTACAGGCCTCGCAGGTTTTGGCATTATGGCGCGAGGTGGAGATCAGACTGCAGCCCTTAGCATGGCGGGTGAGTCGGTTGACCCAGCAGGTGGACGGGGTGATGCGTATCGAATTGGCTCAGGGCACAACGATTTTGCTCGATAGGCCGCAGTGGACAACTAAACTCGCACGTTTCGTCAAGGCTTATCCTCAAATTTCGAAAAAGCTGGTAGAATCTGCAAAGCGTTTTGATTTGAGATACAGCAACGGCTTGGCGATAGGCCGCGATTCCACACAACTTAATTGATGCAGATTTAAAGTAGAGAAGGGTATGGCGCGAAAAAAACAGGCTTCCAATATAGTGGTTGGGTTAGATATCGGTACCTCAAAAATTGCGGCCATTGTCGGTAATATTAAACCCAGTGGCGAAATTGAAATTATCGGTATGGGAACGCATCCTTCTAAGGGCTTGAAAAAAGGTGTGGTAGTGAATATTGATTCGACGGTCGAGTCGATTCAGCGTGCGATTGATGAGGCTGAGCGCATGTCCGGTCATCAAGCTCAAGCGGTGTATGTCGGCATTGCCGGTAGCCATATTAAAAGCTTTAACTCCAACGGCATGGTCGCGATTCGTAATCAAGAGGTCACCGAGGAAGATATTCAGCGCGTGATTGATGCCGCGCGAACACAAGCGATTCCCGGGGATCAGAAAGTGCTGCATATTCTGCCGCAAGAATACATGATTGATAATCAAGATGGCATTCGTGAACCGGTAGGAATGTCCGGTGTGCGCTTGGAAGCTAAGGTGCATATGGTGACCGGTTCGGTGAGCGCGGCGTTAAATATCACAAAGTGTGTGCAGCGCTGCGGTTTGAAAGTAGAGGATATTATTTTAGAACAGTTGGCATCCAGCGAAGCGGTATTGTCCGAGGATGAAAAAGAGTTAGGTGTGTGCTTGGTCGATATTGGCGGAGGCACTACCGATATTGCGGTGTTCTATCAAGGCGCGATTCGCCATACTTCGGTGATCGCCGTCGCCGGTGATCAGGTTACTAACGATATTGCCGTCGCGTTGCGTACTCCCACCCCGGCGGCGGAAGAGATTAAACGCAAATATGCCTGTGCGTTACCGCAGCTGATTGCGGTGGATGAGGAAATCGAAGTGCCGAGTGTTGGTGATCGTCCCGCACGTTGTTTGTCGCGGCGTACCTTGGTTGAGGTGATTGAGCCGCGATATGAAGAGTTATTTCAGCTGATTCAGGCGGAGTTACGCCGTTCCGGTTTTGAAGACATTATTGCTGCGGGCATTGTGTTGACCGGGGGAAGTGCTTTAGTAGAAGGAGCGGTCGAGTTGGCGGAAGAGGTATTTAATATGCCAGTTCGCTTGGGTACGCCTCAGGGGGTGAACGGCTTGAAGGATGAGGTAAACAGCCCGTGTTATGCTACCACCGTTGGATTGTTGATGTACGCGCGCGAGCATGGCCAAGTCAGTTTTGAGTCGAATCAGGCGCAACCAACCTCTTTTGCTGAGGAGGGGGCGTTGATTACGCGAATGAAAAATTGGTTTGCGCGCAGTTTTTAATGCGCCTAGAGCGCGACAAAGTGTTTTAAATTTAAGAGAGTTAGTGTGAAGCAAAGAACCCTTGCCAACCCCATTAAAGCGAAAGGCGTTGGCTTACATACCGGTCATGAAGCCTTAATGACCTTGCGTCCTGCCCCGGTGAATACCGGTATTGTATTTCGTCGTATAGATGTCGAACCCTATGTATGTTTTCCGGTAAGCCCGGAAATTGTCGGTGAAACCACTTTGTGTACTACGATTGTGAGTGAAGGTAAAAAAATCGCGACCATTGAGCATTTAATGTCGGCGTTGGCCGGGGTGGGCATGGATAATCTGTATATTGATATTAATGCCGATGAAGTGCCGATTATGGACGGCAGTGCTTCGCATTTTATCTTTTTATTACAAGCCGCCGGTATTGCTTTTCAAGATGCGCCTAAGCGTTTTATTCGGATTAAAAAACCAATACGTGTGGAAAATACCTTGGGTGGCTGGGCGGAGTTTAAACCTTATTCCGGTTATCGGTTAAATTTCTCCATTCGTTTTGATCATCCGGCATTTAAACAAACCGCCGAAAAAATGACCCTTGACTTTTCTTCGACCTCGTATTTTAAAGAAGTCAGTCGTGCGCGTACTTTTGGCTTTATGCGCGATATGGAAATGCTGCGTTCGCAACGTCTTGCCTTGGGAGCGAGTTTAGATAACGCCATTGGTTTGGATGAAACCGGGGTCATGAACAAGGGCGGCTTACGTAATAAAGATGAGTTTGTTCGCCATAAAATTTTGGACGCAGTTGGTGATTTATTTATGGCCGGCCATGCCATTATTGGTGAATTTAGTGCGCATAAGTCGGGTCATGCGTTAAATAATCAGTTGTTACGCTCGTTATTTCAAACTCCGGATGCGTTTGAATTGGTGGATGCGGATCAGTTGGAGCAGATTCCTATCGACTTCAGCAGTAGTAAGGTTTTGTTTTAATCCGTTGAATTTTCTGCGTGGCGGCTGAGTTTAATGAGCGCTTGCGCCAGTTTGTCGGACTTGACCTGCTGGCTTAGTGCTTGCATTGCTTGCGCAGCGGCTCGGCTCGGTGGCGCGATCGGACGCTTGTTGGTTGTTTCGTTGCTGACGACAGGGCGAACGCGAAATTTGATTTGCGTTAAGTGCAGGTGCGGCAGTTGTTGACGAAACGTATGCAATAAAGGTTGTTCAAAATAGCGGAGTTTGCTGGCCCAGTGTGCATCGCTCGTTAAGCAAATTAAGCAGGCCTGCTCAATAGTGACAGCGGTTAAATAGGGTTTGAGTTGATCGGGCAGGGTGCTGTGTGCAAGCTCAAGTAACGCTTGGTATTGTTGTGCTTGTTGCACTAATTTCATTAAGCCCGGTTGTTGCAGTGGATGGAACATAGTCTCGCTGTGATGATAAAAACAGGGTTAATCGGAGCGCAATAATAACACTTCGTTTGCGTGGGTGTAAGCGGTTTTCTTTTACCGTCCTAGGTTTAGTCGTCTAGGACGCTTTTAATTGATTCGGATAATTAGGCATTATGTTTTCAAGTATTTTTAAAAAGATTTTCGGTAGTCGTAACGAACGTTTGTTAAAGCAATATAAAAAGCGTGTCGCACAAATTAACGCATTTGAGCCTGCGCTGGAGGCTTTGTCTGATGCACAACTGCGTGATAAAACGCAGGCCTTTAAACAGGCGCTGGCCGAAGGAAAAACACTTGATGATCTATTGCCCGAAGCGTTTGCGGTAGTGCGTGAAGCCGGTAAGCGCGTATTTGGTATGCGTCATTATGATGTGCAAATGATCGGTGGTATGGCGTTGCATGACGGGCGCATTGCTGAAATGCGAACGGGTGAGGGTAAAACCCTTGTGGCAACCTTGCCGGCTTATCTGAACGCGCTCGCCGCCAATGGGGTTCACGTGATTACGGTGAATGATTATTTGGCAAAACGTGATGCCGAATGGATGGGGCGACTGTTTGAATTCTTAGGATTATCGACCGGGGTTATTTTGAGCGGTCAAAGTCATCAAGAAAAACAGTTGGCCTACGCGATGGATATTACCTACGGTACCAACAACGAATTCGGCTTTGATTATTTGCGCGACAACATGGCGATTTTTAAAGAAGAAAAGGTGATGCGTGGTCAGTTTTTTGCCATCGTTGACGAGGTGGATTCTATTTTGATCGATGAGGCGCGTACGCCGTTAATTATCTCCGGTCCGGCGGATAATAAAGCGGAAATTTATCATAAAATTAATCCGCTGATTGCTCGCTTGGAGAGGGGGGAAGAAGATCAGGTTGAAAAAACCACCACCGGCGATTACACGGTGGATGAAAAAGCGCGCCAAGTGTATTTAACCGAAGAAGGTCATGAAAAAATTGAAGCGATGTTGGTTGAGGTCGGCCTGCTTAATGAAGGCGATAGTTTGTATGACGCGGTGAACATTGGCTTGATGATTCACGTTAATGCGGCTTTACGGGCGAATGTGTTGTTTGAGCGTAATAAAGATTATATCGTTGAGAACGGCGAAGTGGTGATTATCGACGAACACACCGGGCGTAAAATGGTCGGCCGTCGTTGGGGGGAGGGCCTACATCAAGCCGTAGAAGCAAAAGAAGGCGTGAATATTCAGCACGAAAGCCAAACCTTTGCCTCGATTACTTTCCAAAATTATTTCCGTCAATATCAAAAACTGTCCGGCATGACCGGTACCGCTGATACCGAAGCCGGTGAATTTTTATCGACCTACAAGTTAGAAGTGGTGGTGATTCCGCCGAATAAAACACCGTTACGTCAGGACTTAACCGACTTAGTGTTTTTGGATATCGAAAGCAAATTCAAAGCGATTGTTGAAGATGTTCAACAAACCCATGCCACAGGGCAACCGATTTTGGTTGGAACGGCGTCGATTGAGATGTCGGAATTGTTGTCGTCGTTGTTTACCCGCGCCAAAATTAAGCACGAGGTGCTTAATGCGAAACAGCATGAGCGTGAAGCGCATATTATTGCCAATGCAGGTATGCCGGGGGCGGTGACCATTGCGACTAATATGGCCGGACGCGGAACGGATATTGTGTTGGGGGGGAATCTTGAAGCCGAAATCGATAGTCTTGGCGAGCATTCCAGTGCCGAGCAAGTGGCAAAGGTGAAAGCCGATTGGCAAGTACGCCATGATCAAGTATTGGCGTTGGGTGGGTTGAAAGTGATCGGTTCAGAACGCCACGAGTCACGTCGTATCGACAATCAATTACGCGGGCGTTCCGGTCGTCAAGGTGATCCGGGGGTGACACGTTTTTACTTGTCGTTGGACGATGATTTAATGCGTCGTTTTGCCTCGGATCGGGTGAAAAGTATGATGCGTCGTCTAGGTATGAAAGAGGGCGAGTCGATTGAACATCCGATGGTGAGTAAGTCGATTGAGCGTGCGCAGAAGCAGGTGGAGCGTTTACATCAAGACGAACGTGCGAATTTGTTGAAGTTTGACGATATTGCCAACGAGCAGCGTAAAGTGGTGTATCAACAGCGTAATGAGTTAATGGAGAGCGAGGAAGTGCGCGAAACCATTCGTTTGATGCGTGATGACGTGGTGAATGAGGTTATCGACCAGTACATTATGCCGGGCAGTTTAGATGAGCAATGGCGAGTAGCAGAACTAGAAACCGCGTTGCATGAAGAGTTTGGTGTCACTGTGCCGGTACAGGCCTGGTTAGACGCGGATAAGGGCTTGTACGAGGAGCCGTTGCGCGCGAAAATTGTCGAGGCGGTTGAGCAAGTTTATAACGACAAAATGGCAGTGGTGGATGAGCGTACCCTGGGTCATTTTGAAAAAGAAGTGTTGTTGCGTAATATCGATAAGCTCTGGCGCGAGCATTTGGCGGAAATGGATTATTTGCGTCGCGGTATTCATTTGCGTGGCTTTGCGCAGAAGGATCCTTTCCAAGAATACCGTCGTGAATCGGCATTATTGTTCCAAGTGTTTTTAACCGAAGTGAAACGTGAAACGATTAAAATGTTATCGTTAGTGCAGTTGCACAGTCAGCAGGATGTCGCTGATTTTGAGGCGCAACAACAAGCGGAAGCGGCGCAAAAACTCGATGCGATTCATCCTGATGCCGATGCTGATCGTGATGATGAAGCCAAGCAAGATAGCTCGACTTTCCGTCGTGATATGCCGAAAGTGGGGCGTAATGATCCGTGTCCTTGCGGTTCGGGTAAAAAATACAAACAGTGTTGCGGTAAGTTAGATTAATTGATTAGACTTCTTGCAAAACTCAAGCACGGCGGCTTACCAAGTTGTGAAACGGGGAAAGAATGCATGAAAATTTACCACAGAGACACCAAGGCACGAAGATTGTTAAAACAAAGAAGTTGAAACGTTAAACATCTTCGTGTTCTTCGTGACCTTCGTGGTTTAAAACAACCGATTTGCACAACTAATTTGCGTCAGCGGGGTGCAGTAATAAACGCTTTCACAGACAATATAACGCGCTAATCGTGTCATCGTAAAACCATCTATCATTCATTTATTTTTTGCGCAGAGGTGTGCTATGCCAGTGGGTCTTTCAAACGAATTGCCGGTGATTCATCCGGTAGCCGGTGCGTATTTAGGCGCGACGGCAGCTAAAATCAAAAAGAACGGAAAAACCGATTTAGTGGTGATTGAGTTTGTCGAGGGCAGTGTCACCGCCGCGACGTTTACCACTAATGCCTGCTGTGCCGCGCCGGTGACGGTGGCGAAACAACACCTGGCAAAAGCACAGCCGCGCGCGCTATTGATTAACAGTGGGAATGCGAATGCCGCTACCGGTGAACCAGGCCTGCTAAATGCTCGTCAAAGCTGTGAATGGCTGGCGGCAGAACTCGGTTGTAAAACTGAAGAAATCCTACCTTTTTCAACCGGCGTGATAGGCGAACCCTTGCCGATGCAAAAAATTCAAGCGGGTTTACCAGATGCCCTAGCCAATCGCAAAATTGACGGCTGGGCGCAGGCGATGGCCGGTATTATGACCACCGATATCGTGCCGAAAATGGTCAGTCGTGTGGTGAAAATTGACGGCCATGATGTCACTATTACCGGTATGGCAAAAGGTTCGGGCATGATTCATCCGAATATGGCCACTATGTTGGGTTATGTGGTGACTGATGCCAAAATTACCGCCGAATTGTTGGATGTGTGTCTGAAAAATGCGGTCAAACGGTCATTTAACCGCATTACGGTGGATGGCGACACCTCCACCAACGATGCTTGCACCCTAACCGCGACTCAGCAAGCGGATATGCCGACCATCACCGAGTTTAATAGTGCCGCCTATCAACAATTCAGCGCTGAGATTTTAGATGTGATGACGATTCTAGCGCAGATGATTGTGCGTGACGGCGAAGGCGCAACCAAGTTTATCGCCGTTGAAGTCAATGGCGGCCAAAATGAAGAAGAATGTCTAAAAGTGGCGCATGCGGTCGCGTTATCGCCGTTGGTTAAAACGGCGATGTTTGCCTCCGATCCTAACTGGGGTCGTATTTTGGCGGCGGTGGGACGTGCAGGCCTGGTCGATTTGGATATTAATAAACTGCAAATTTTCTTGGGCGATGCGTGTATCGTGCGTAACGGCGGCCGCGCGGCTGACTACACCGAAGACCAAGGTCAGGCGGTGATGAAGCAAGAAGAGATTCACGTGCGCATCGAACTGAATCGTGGCACGGCATCAGAAACCGTGTGGACCTGCGACTTCTCGTACGATTACGTTAAAATTAACGCCGAATATCGGTCTTAATGAATCGCGCATAATGAAGCGTTCTTAGTTTTACACAAGAAGACACAGAGGCACGAAGATGGTTGTGATTTTCGTGCCTTTTTTATTGGAGAGGACATTGTATGATTCAGGTCGCCGTGGGCTGTTTGGTGAAAGAGGGCAAGGTGTTAATTGGTCAACGTTTAGCGCGTCAATCGTTTGCCGGACAATGGGAGTTTCCCGGCGGCAAGCTTGAAACGGGCGAAACGCCGCAACAAGCGCTGATTCGAGAATTTGCCGAAGAAACTAATCTGCAAACGGCCGATTGGCAACCGCTGATTTCTTACCCTTGGGATCATGGTGATATTCAGGTGCAATTACATGTGTTTGTTAGTCACCAAGCGCAAGGCGAGTTAAAAGCGCATGAAGGTCATGCGTTTGAATGGTGTCCGATAGCCGAACTGGATAGCCGTGAAATGCTGGTGGCGAATCGCGGTATCGTGCGTGCCTTGCAACTGCCGGAACGTTATATGATTTCCGGCAGTTTTCACGACCAGCAGGATGCCTTACAACGTATTCAGGCGGCGTTAAAAGACGGCATTAAACTGATTCAACTACGTGCTAAATCGCTGGAAAAAGACGCGTTTATTGCGCTGGCTAAAGCGGCTTTGCCTTTTGTTCACGGTCACGGTGCGAAATTATTGCTCAATGCGAAAGCCGAATGGTTGGCGGAAGTACCGCAAGCGGATGGATTACAGTTAGCCTCCACCGCGATTATGGATTTAACGCAACGCCCGATTGGCGCGGATAAGTTATTGGCGGTATCAACCCATAATGAACTTGAAATAGCCAAGGCATTGGAGTTGAGCGCGGATTTTATTTTATTATCGCCGGTGAAAGAAACGAGTTCGCATCCGGGTGAACCGGGTTTGGGTTGGCAAAAGTTTGCCGAGATGACCGCCAATATACCGATTCCGGTGTATGCCTTAGGCGGGATGAGCGAAGCAGATATGGCCGATGCAAAATCACACGGCGCACAAGGGATTGCCGCTATTTCGGGCTATTGGCCTCAACCGATTTAATACGATGTTGTTGGCCGGTTGGCTATTTGGTATGAAACTTTCGCCAAAGCAAAATAGCAAAAACAATCGTGCCAACAATCGCAATACTGGAAAAGAGTACCAAGGCTTCCATTATTCTTTCTCCAAAAGAAAAAAACCAATTAAGGCTATTATCATACTGGCATAAACTCCTGTAGCCAAGACTAACAGCTTTGATGTGTTTTCAAATTCGAGAATGGTTGTCAATACAACCCCCGCAAAAATGAGTTTTGAAATGTCGAGCAGATAGTCTGCTAGCTTGTTTTTATACGATATATTCATGGCTTTTATTCTCCTCAAGAAACGCGACAAGCCAGGCATCCGCTTGTTGCTGGAGTTGGTTTAAATCACCGTTGTTTTCAATCACATCATCAGCGAGAGCTTGGCGTTGTGCGCGGCTGGCTTGTTGTTCGATAATCGCCTGAATTTGCTGTTCGCTACGCCCATCACGTTGGCGCACGCGTTGCAGTTGCTTGTCCCGGTCGCATTCCACTAGCAGTACGCGGTCGAGTTGATATTCCGGTTGTTTGACTTGATGAATCACCGGAATGGCAATAAAAATCAGCGGGGTTGTACCGCGCAGGGTGTCGATTTGTTGGCGCACAGCTTGGCGAACCAGCGGGTGTAAAATCGCTTCCACTTGTTGTTTAATTTGCGGTTGGCTAAAAAATACCTCGCGTAATTTGACGCGATTGAGTTCGCCGTTTTCGGTTAAATAATCACGCCCTAACACCTTAATCAACATTTGCAGGCCTGCTTGTCCGGGTTTAACTAGCGATTTCGCCACGTGATCGGTATCAATCACCGGATAACCTAAGCGGGCAAAATAGTCGCACAGGGCGCTTTTCCCGCAACCTATGCCGCCAATCACGCCGATAATTTGGCTGTTCATGCGTCCAGCCTTTGATGCACCAAAAACAAATGCCAGCCGAATTCGCTGTGACAGGGTTGGCTCACTTGGCCGATGGGCGCGTGCCACAGCCCTTTTTCAAATAACGGCGGTAACACGCCGGGCGCAAACCAGCCTAAATCACCTTGATGGACTTTGCTAGGACAATCGCTATAGCGTTCGACCCCTTCGGCGAAGGTTAAATCGTTTTCGTCTAGCCGTGCTTTGAGGCGTTTAGCCTTTTTTTCGCTGCTTAATAGAATGTGGGAGGCGTGGATTAATGGCATTATTTTTTCGAACCAGTAAAATGGAGCGATTATTTTAACGTGAAGAGATAACTATGTGCGGACTATGCGGCGAATTATGGTGGAACGGACAGAATGCCACCGAACAGAGTTTGCGAGCGATGCAGTGTCAGTTAGAGCGACGCGGCCCTGATGATGGCGGGCTTTGGACACAAAACCAAATCGGTTTAGGCCATCGTCGATTAGCGATTATTGACTTATCACCCGCCGGACATCAGCCGATGATAGATGAAGAATTGTCGCTGGTGTTTAACGGCTGTATTTATAACTACAAAGCCTTGCGCGACGAGTTAATCGGCTTGGGGCAGGTGTTTCAATCCCATTCGGATACCGAGGTGATTTTAAAAGCTTATCGCCAATGGGGATTGGAGTGTACTCAACGTTTTGAAGGCATGTTTGCGTTTGCGATTTGGGACGACCACCAAGAGCAGTTATTGATGGCGCGTGA
>JAVETW010000051.1:0-18762 GCA_034005865.1 Thiomicrospira sp.
AACACGGGGCGGCAAAACGCCAAATGAACTATTTTTGGGGCGGCAAGTTGATTTGCTTGCAGCGTAAATTTAAATTGCAGTTATTACTTGAAACCGCGTGTTATGTAATTGTTGTTTAATCCAGTTATACCGTCAAGATTAAATCGAATCTCATTATTAAGCGTCGAATCTCTATCAATCATTATGCTACATCAACCCCCTTAACAAATATCAAATCCCAAACGCCATGCCCTAGCCGATGGCCGCGTTGTTCGAATTTGGTGAGCGGGCGGTAGTCGGGGCGTGGCGTGAATTGGCCTTCTCCGGCGGCGTTGGTGTAGTCGGGCGCGGCGCTCATCACTTCCATCATGTGCAGGGCGTAGTCTTCCCAGTCGGTCGCCATGTGGAATTCGCCGTCGGTTTTTAGATGTTGCGCCAGTTTGGCGGCAAATTCCGCCTGCACGATGCGGCGTTTTTTGTGGCGTGCTTTGTGCCAAGGATCAGGGAAAAATAGATATACGCCCGCCAGACTATTTAAGGGAATACGTTTGTCTAATACCTCAATCGCGTCGTGGTTAAAAATCCGAATATTGCTTAACCCCTGTTCTTCAATCAGTTTACATAACGCGCCGACACCGGGGCGATGCACTTCGATGCCGATATAGTTACGGTCCGGATTATCCGCCGCCATTTGCGCCAAGCTCGTGCCCATACCAAAACCGATTTCAACATAGGTTGGCGCATCGCGGCCAAACACCTGCGTTAAATCAAGCAAACCACCGTCTGCTTCTAAACCATATTGCGGCCATAAACGTTCGAGCGCGGCTTGTTGGCCTTTGGACATACGCCCTTGGCGCAACACAAAGCTTTTTATGCGGCGCACCAGGCCCGTCGTGCCCTCTGGGTATGGTTGGGTCGTTTGCTCAGGTTGATTAGCTTGGTCTTGTTGATTTTCAGCAACGTGTTCGGTCATGTTACGGTTCTCTGGCGGGTTTTGAAAAGTCTGCTAGTATAACCGACTTAATATAAGTTGTCCTTGGAGGGCAGGGTGAGTTTTGCACAGCGGTTGTTAAGGTGGTTTGATGAATATGGTCGCCATGATTTGCCGTGGCATCAGCCGCGCACGGCGTATCATGTGTGGGTGTCGGAAATCATGTTGCAGCAAACCCAGGTGCAAACGGTGATTCCGTATTATCTGCGGTTTATGGCGACGTTCCCCGATATTAAAACCTTGGCGAATGCGACAACTGACGAGGTGTTGGCGCATTGGGCGGGACTGGGTTATTACGCGCGCGGGCGTAATTTGCATAAAGCCGCACAGATTATTCAGACCGAATATGCGGGCGAGTTTCCAACCAGTTTTGAGCAGATTGTGGCGTTGCCGGGGATTGGTCGTTCAACCGCCGGCGCGATTTTGGCGCAGGCGTATCAACAGCGTTATGCGATTTTGGACGGTAATGTTAAACGGGTGTTGAGTCGGTATTTTGCGTTGGAAGGTTGGCCGGGCGAGAAAAAAATCGAAACCCTGCTTTGGCAAAGGGCGGAAACTTTATTAACGGATGTGCCGGATAATCGGCTGGCTGACTATACCCAAGCGATCATGGATTTGGGGGCGAGTTTATGTTCAAGAACCAGGCCTAGTTGCGAAAAATGCCCGTTAAAAAGCGATTGCCAGGCCTGGTTGTTGGACAGGGTAAAAGATTTTCCGGCCTCGAAACCAAAAAAATCCCTTCCAACGCGTGAAACTTGGATGTTGCTGAGGTTTAACGCGCAAGGCCAAATTGCGTTACAACGCCGAGCGGATAAAGGCATTTGGGGCGGATTGTATAGCCTGCCGGAGTTTGACAGTAAGAATGCGTTGTTAGGCAGTAGGGTGGACTTGAATAGTTTGTTAGAATGGCCGTCTATCAAACATACGTTTAGTCATTATCATTTAATGATTTATCCGCTTGTGGCGCGCGAGGGTTTGCTCTGTGCCGAGCCGAATCCGCTTGAACAGTGGTTTGATATATCGACGGCGCAGGCGTTAGGCTTGCCCGCGCCGATAAAAACATTATTACAAAAAACATTAGAGGAACAGCCGTTTGGCTAAGGAGAATAAAATGGCAAGAACTGTTATGTGCAGCAAAATTAAAGAGCAAATGGAAGGGTTGGATTTTCCGCCGTTTCCGGGTGAGTTGGGCAAAAAAGTGTTTGAAAACGTGTCGAAAGAGGCGTGGAAACAGTGGTTAGGCCAGCAAACGATTTTGATTAACGAATACCGGTTATCCAGTTTAGACCCGAAAGCGCGTTCGTTTTTGCAGGAAGAAATGCAAAAATTCTTGTTTGGCGATGAAGAGATTGACCTGCCTGACGAGTTTAAGCCGCTTTAACCTCACGTAGAGATAACGAGCATGACGCTGAGGTTAATCCTAGGCTGGCAAGCTTGGCTTTGGCTGAGTTTGCTGTTGCTATCCGGTTGCGCCAGCGTCACGGTGTCGAGTTTGGATAGTCGGGAGTATATCAGCTTAAAACGAGGCGATATTCTCACCAGCGGTAAACTCAGCGCGATGACGGCGAACACGTTACAAGGGGTGGGCGAAACGCCCGCGCATTGCCGTTACGATAATCAACCTTGTATCGAGGCGCTGACGCAGGCGGGATTGTCGGATGGCGAACAGTCGTTGGCGGCGTTGGCCGAGTTGTGGTTACAGCGCGCGCTGATGTTGGAAGCGGATGCGGAGTTGGCGCCAACGACTCAGGATGCGCAGATGCGTGCTTATCTTGAATCGGCGCGGTATGCGTTCGTTTATTTGTTTGCCACGCCGCGCCAACCGGCTCAACGCACGTTTGAGGATCGTCAAATTCAGGTGCGTGATTATTATAATTACGCGACGCAGCAGGTGACAACGCGTTTGTTTAACCATTATCGCGCTGAAGCGCGGGTGAGCGAGGCGGGCGAGTTCTTTTTTAATATCGACGATTGGGTGATTAGCGGGCGCTTAAATGAGGTGCGCTTGGCGGCCGGTCGGCGCATTCCTGATGACGTACAAGCGGCTTCGTCTTTGACCTTTTCTGGGTTACGCAATCAATATAAACAGCAGGGCCTTGGCGCGGGGTTGGTGGCGATTACGCGAGCATTGCCGCCCACGTCGGCCGATCCGCGCCCTTGGAGTGAAACGCCGTTTTCGCCGTTGACCAGCTTATTGGTATTTGATGGGGCGGATAGGGCAAGTTTGTTGCAAACACGTCAAGCGTTTATTCATGGGTTTGATCCTTATCAGGCGACGCAAGTGGAGCTGATGGGGGAGCGTATCCCGCTGGAGGCGGACTTTACTTCGCCTTATGGGCTGTGGTTGGCGCGTTCGAATTTTGCGTCGCAGCCGTTTTTGACGTTGCTGGGGTGGGATGATGGCTTACAAGAACCGCATATTTTTTTAATGCAACCTTATGATCCGAATCGCAAAATTATTGTGATGTTGCATGGGCTGGCGAGTAGCCCGCAAGCCTGGGTGAATGTGGCGAATGATTTGCTGGGCGATGATGTGCTGCGCGCGCATTATCAAATTTGGCAGGTGTATTATCCAACGAATGTGCCGTTGATGTTTAATCGCTTGGCGATTCAGCAGGCGCTGGAAGATGCGTTGCAGTATTTTGATCCTCAGGGGATTTATCCGGCTTCGCAGGATATGGTGTTGATTGGCCATAGTATGGGCGGGGTGTTGTCGCGTTTGTTAGTATCGACTTCGCCGCCGTCGCAATGGCAGCGATTGGTGGCGCATTATCATTTGAGCGGCGAGCGTTTAGTTCGCGCTGAGCAGCATTTTGAGGATTTGGTGGTGTTTGAGCCGACGCCGCAGGTGAGTCGAGCGATTTTTATTTCGGCGCCGCATCGGGGCACGCCGATTGCCGCAGGCCAGTTTGCACGCTGGTTAGCAGGCCTGGTAAAGTTGCCGGGGGTGTTGATTAGTCGTACTACCGAGTTGATGAGTTTGCTGGCGAATCCAGATGGTGAAGTGGCGATGCCGATTAAGCGCTCGTTAAATAGTATCGACAATTTAAGCGAGGATAATCCGTTTTTGCGTATGACGGTGGCTTTGCCGATTTCGCCAAGGGTGACGTACCACACCATTATGGGTGTGGATAATTCGTCTGGGTACTTGGAGGAAACCGGCGATGGCGTTGTGCCATACAGCAGCGCGCATTTGTCGGGCGCGGTGTCGGAGAAGCTGATTGCCGGCGGCCATAGTATTCAGGAAACGCCGCAAGCGATTGGCGAAATACGGCGTATTCTTTTGGCGCATTTGCAGGCGTTGACTTTAATTTCGCCGCGTAATACGACGCAGGGTTCGCAGACGGTCGTTAAGTCTGGGGACGTGAATTAGCGCGTGTTTATGGTTTGTTGACGATTGATTTTTGAAGAGGCTTTTTGCTATCAATCGTTTTAGCTGAATAATAATGCCAGTGAGAGATTAGTTAAAATCGTGTCTGATTTATCAGTCCGTTACAATCCACTACCAATAGACCCGGCGCGCAGGGCGTTGGTTTTGTTTATGCAATAATTGTGCAAGTGCGAGTGTGGCGCGGCCTTTTGTTATAATCTTTTTTCTGTACCTGTTAATAGTGATGGTGTTATGTCTCAGCTGATAGATGTCTTCCTCGGGCGCCAGCCCATTTTTAATGCGAACTTGGATTTGTTTGCCTATGAGTTATTGTTTCGCACCAATCGTGAAGATAATCATGCGGTGATTGTCGGCGGTGATAGCGCTTCGGCGCAGGTTATGTTGCACGCGTTCGGCGATATTGGCATTAAGGATGTCGCCGGCGATAAGAAGGTGTTTATTAATTTCACCGAAGGCTTGTTGTTGCGCGAATATCAGCCGTTTTTCCCTAAAAATCAGGTGGTGATTGAGATTTTAGAGGATGTCAGTGTGTCGGCTAATTTATTGGGCGCGATTGCTAAGCTGCGCGATAACGGCTATGCGATAGCGCTAGATGATTATGTGTTTAATCCTAAGCTAGAGCCGCTGGAGGCGTTGGCGGACATTGTGAAGGTGGATATTTTACAAGTCGGACCCAAGCAGTTAATGGCGCACGTTCAGCGCCTAAAAGATAAGGGCGTGCGTTTGTTGGCGGAGAAGGTGGAAACCCGCGAGCAGTTTGAGTTTTGCAAGAAAATTGGTTTTGATTATTTTCAGGGCTATTTCTTTGCTAAGCCGATTATTATTAAGGGTAAGCGTTTGCCGACGAATAAGTCGAGCGTGCTGGAGTTATTGTCGAAAGTGTATGACCCGAATGTGGATATGCATAGTTTAAGTCAGATTATTGCGCGCGATGTGTCACTGAGTCAAAAGCTGTTGCGTTTTTTGGCGGAAAACGGCGGCGGACGTCATCCGATTACTTCGGTGCATGATGCGGTAATGCGCTTTGGTTTAGAGCGTTTAAAAAGCTGGGCCAGTATGTTGGTGTTGTCGGGCTTGGACGATAAGCCCGACGAGTTGTTCCATACCTCGTTGGTGCGCGCTAAGTTTTGTGAGTTGGTCGGCGCTAAACAAAGTGATGCGTCGAAAGAGATGTATTTCACCGTCGGCTTGTTTTCTACGCTCGATGCGGTGATGGATATGGATTTACCCAGCTTGTTAGAAAAACTCAGTTTTGATGACAAAATTTTGCGCGCGTTATTGCAAGGGGATAACCATTTGGGGCTGACGTTAAAAGCGGTGAAAGGGATGGAGTTGGGGCAAACGGATTTTGAATTGCCTAAAGCCTGTACGCCAACGGAACTGTCGAGCTTTTATTTGCAGGCGATGCAGTTTTCGCAAAGTGTTCATCTTTAAGCGCGTCAACGCTGAACAAACGTGTGCGCCCAAAACAATAAAGCCCCGATATGGGGCTTTGTTGTTTTTAGCAATCAGTAAATTAGCAGGCCTGCTAATTTACTGATTGCGCTTGAGTTGAGTGTTAAGCGTGATATTGCGGGCTGAGTTCAACAACCGCTTTAATAAACGCTTCAGCGTGCTCCGGTTTGACTTCCGGATGAATGCCATGACCGAGGTTAAAGACATGGCCGGAACCTTTGCCGAATTTTTGTAGAATATAGCCGACTTCTTCACGAATGCGCGCTGGTGAGGCGTACAGCATACTGGGGTCCATATTGCCTTGCAGTGCAACGCGATCACCAACGCGGCGACGTGCATCATCAATATCCGTTGTCCAATCTAAGCCAAGTGCATCCGCACCGGTATCCGCCATGGCTTCGAGCCATTGACCGCCGCCTTTGGTAAACAGAATCACCGGAATTTTAACGCCGTTATGTTCGCGCTTAAGTCCGTCCACAATTTTCGCCATGTAGTTTAATGAGAATTCTTTATAGTCGCGTGGTGTGAGTACGCCGCCCCAGGTATCAAACACTTGCACCGCTTGCGCGCCGGATTCGATTTGGGCATTCAGATAGGCGATAACCGAGTCGGCCAATACGTCTAAGATGTGGTGCAGTGTGGCTGGTTCGTCATACATCATGGCTTTGACTTTGGAGAAGGTTTTGCTGGAACCGCCTTCCACCATGTAGGTCGCTAAGGTCCAAGGACTGCCGGAGAAACCGATTAAAGGAACGCGACCGTTCAAGGCCTTACGAATCGTGCTGACGGCATTCATCACATAGCCTAACTCGGAAGCCATATCGGGGACGTACAGTTTTTTTGCGTCCGCCATGCTACGAATCGGTTTGTCGAATACCGGGCCTTCACCGGTTTCAAAACGCAAACCTAAGCCCATGGCATCCGGAATGGTCAAAATGTCGGAGAATAAAATGGCGGCATCCAGCGGGAAGCGTTCCAGCGGTTGTAAGGTGACCTCACAAGCCAATTCGGCATGACGGCATAAGTCCATAAACGAACCGGCTTTTGTACGTGTTGCGCGGTATTCTGGCAGATAGCGTCCGGCTTGGCGCATCATCCATACCGGGGTGCGATCAACAGGTTGGCGCATAAGCGCGCGTAAAAAACGGTCGTTTTGTAATGCAGACATGAAGGAACCTTTTTCAAAATCAAAAAAACGTTATTCTACCGACAAAGCGCGAAGCTGTCATCTTACACGCTTAGGGTTGGCTGTAGGGGTTGAGTTTGTCGATGACGTTGGGGTGTTGGATCACGACATACATCGCGCCTTGGTAGGTGAAGCCGTAACCGCGTACTTCAATGGTTTGGCCTTTGAGGGCTTCGAGTTTGCTGTAATCGAAGTTTGGCCAGTGGTCGCGTTGGATACGAATGCCGGTGGTGTCGAGGTTGATAATGTAGTTATTGCGACTGCGGCTGACTTTGCGCACTTCGCCGCGATATATGCGATAGCCGGTGTCGGCATCGGAAATAAGACTGCTTGGCGCAATCGGGTATTTTAAGTCTGGGAACGCCGTGGGTAAACGCCAAAGCCCGCGTTGTGCTTCGCGCGCGCGTTTCTCCGCTTGATAATAGCAGGCCTGATAAGCGAGGTTGGGCGGGCTGGTTTGGGTGATGCCCATGCCGGCTTCTAAGATAAGTTCGCTGATATTGCGACCGTCTTCGAGAAAGACGTGGGCAACAGGCCTGCCAAAATCATCGAGCTTTTTTTCGTCATATTCAATGCCGATGCGCATTTGGTTATTGGCTAGCAGGCGGTTGAGAAAGGTTTGGGCGTCACGTGATAGCGGTCGCGGCGGATCGCTGCGTTTGCTTGGGTCGCCCATTTCCGGGGCGTATACGCCAGCTAACATCAGTTGGCGACCTTCGACCAGCAGGGTGTTGCCGGACTGGGCGATTTTTGTTTGCGTCCAAGTGTCGATTTTTTTTGCTTGGCAAGCGCCGTTGGTTTGCGCAGCAACCCAAGGTTGCCACAATAATAGGGTCGCCAGCAGCGCCGAGTTGCATAATTTTATGGCGTTCGTTTTCATGCCGTTATTGTAAAACAAGCGTTTCCCCTTCTCAATCACGGCGGCGTAAAAGCCACATTTGGTATAAGGATGTAAAAATCATAATGCTGGAGGCGAGCGTATAGCCGATGCCGCCAAGTATCACTAACCAGGCAAAGCCGGGGTGCATTTTGGTGAGCCACCAAGCGGCTATGTCGAGAATTAAAAACGCAAACGGCGTGAAAATGAGCAACGCTTTGAGCACCGGGTGGAACCCTTGGGCGTAGCTAAATATCAGGCCGACAAAAAAGAAGATAAAGGCAATGCCGAATAGGTGTATGTGCGATACGCGTGCAAGGGTGGACCAGGCCGCGCCGGTGTCGATTTTGGCGACCGCTTGCATTTCGCTGAGCGAGGATAGATTTGGCAGGCCTGGAATATGAGCATGACAGCTGGCGCAGTATTGATCGACAATCGGTTTGATGCGCGGTTGCCATTCGCTTTCTTGCGCCCCTTCGCGTGCCCATTTGATGAGGGTGAGGTTGGCTTCGTGCGGGGCTTTATCTTGCATGGAGCCGTTGAGTTTCATTTCGAGCTTAGAGCCGCTGCGATCGCCGTAGTAGCTGTACACTATGTCGTCTACCGATAGTCCGGGTTTGCCGTCGGCTAGGCCGTGGGTTAGTAATATTTGCGCTCCGGCCATGATCAGGCCTAAGCCGATGACTAGCAGGTAGCCGGTAAAGAGCGCTTTAATCGGGAGCGGGAGTTGGTTGAGCGTGTGGCTGCGTTCGAGCATGGCGAGCGTCCTTTTAAAAACAAAAAAGCCACAACAATGTGCGGCTTTTTAGAGTGGCGGGCAATCCATCGAGGATTACTTGCGTAGCGAACCGTATTTTTGACGGAATTTCTCAACGCGACCTTCCGTATCCACCAAGGTTTGCTTGCCGGTGTAGAAAGGGTGTGAAGCACTTGAAACTTCAACACGAATTAAAGGGTATTCATTACCGTCTAATTTGATCGTGTCGCCAGAAGTTTTAATCGTAGAACGAGTCAAAAAGGTCTCTCCGGTAGAGATGTCTTGGAAGACGACTTCGTTGTAGGCTGGATGAATGTCTGCTTTCATAGTGACGGTCCAATTTATAGGGTTAAAAAATCAAAGGCGAAATTGTATCAGAGATTTCGCCTAAATCAAGTCATGTTTTTGATAAGACAGTAAAAATCGCAGGCTAGCGAGGTTTAGCGTTTCATCGATTCAAACAGCGCGGTATTGGTTTTACTGACTTTCATTTGGTCAATCAGCGTTTCAATCGCTTCGATTTCGTTCATCGTGTGTAAGAAACGACGTAGAATCCAAATATTTTGCAGTTCTTCGGCTGTGGTGAGCAGCTCTTCTTTACGCGTGCCGGATTTGTTGAGGTTAATCGCCGGGAAGGTGCGTTTTTCGGCGATATTGCGCGATAAATGCAGCTCCATGTTGCCGGTGCCTTTGAATTCTTCAAAAATCACTTCGTCCATTTTTGAGCCGGTGTCCACTAAGGCGGTGGCGATAATGGTGAGCGAGCCGCCTTCTTCGATATTACGCGCGGCACCAAAAAAGCGTTTTGGTCGATGTAGCGCATTGGCGTCTACACCGCCGGTGAGGATTTTGCCCGATGCCGGTACCACGGTGTTGTAGGCGCGCGCTAAACGTGTGATGGAGTCGAGCAGAATGACAACATCGGTTTTGTGTTCCACTAAACGTTTGGCTTTTTCGATGACCATTTCGGCCACTTGAACATGGCGCGTTGCCGGTTCGTCGAAGGTGGAGGCAATGACTTCGCCTTTGACGGTGCGTTGCATTTCGGTCACTTCTTCCGGACGTTCGTCGATGAGCAGTACTATTAAATAGCACTCCGGATAGTTTTCGGCAATCGATTGCGCCAAGCTTTGTAGGATGACGGTTTTACCCGACTTGGGGGGCGCGACAATCAGACCACGCTGGCCTTTGCCGATAGGCGAAGCCAAGTCAATAATACGCGGGGTAATGTCTTCGGTGCTGCCGTTGCCGATTTCCATACGCATCCGGCTTTCGGCGTGGAGCGGGGTGAGGTTTTCAAAAGCGATTTTTTTACGTGCAACATCTGGGTCTTCAAAGTTGATCTTGTCAACCTTGAGTAAGGCAAAATAACGTTCACCTTCTTTGGGGGGACGAATTTTGCCTTGTACCGTATCGCCGGTACGTAAGCCGAAGCGGCGAATTTGGCTGGGCGAAACGTAAAGGTCGTCGGGGCCAGCAAGATAAGAGCCATCGCCGGAGCGTAAAAAGCCAAAGCCGTCGGGTAGGATTTCAAGCACGCCTTCGCCAAAGATGTCTTCACCTTTTTGTGCGTGACCTTTTAGGATGGCAAAAATAATGTCTTGTTTGCGTTGGCGAGCAACGTTGTCCAGCCCCATTTCGGTGGCGAGGTCTAACAGTGAGGCGGCAGAAAGTTTTTTTAGGTCAGTTAGGTTCATAGTGTATCAATGTGTAAAGGTTGAAAAAAATTAAAAGGTTGTGTCAAAAGAGTGAAAACAAATTTAGATGAGCGCGGGTGATGTGTGCGTAAGACAGTAGGGCTTGATTAGCCCTACTTGGCCGATATTACAAGTTGCTGTCTAAGAAGGTACACAGTTGTGATTTAGAAAGCGCGCCCACTTGGGTCGCATCGACTTCTCCATTTTTGAACAACATCAGCGTTGGAATGCCTCGCACGCCGTATTGTGGCGGGGTAGAGGGGTTTTCGTCGATATTGAGTTTAACCACTTTTACGCGTCCGGCGTAATCACCTGCTACTTCTTCTAGGATAGGGGCAATCATTTTGCACGGACCACACCATTCTGCCCAGAAATCGACAAGAACCGGTACGTCAGATTTGAGCACTTCGGTTTCGAAATTAGCGTCGGATGTTGCGATGATTTTGTCACTCATAGGTAACTCCTTGTATTTTTTTATTGTGGTACGAATAACCGTCGTTGGAAACAAAGTGTGGGGATTCGTACAGAAAGTGTTCTTAGAAACCAAGAGCGGCGCGTTCGGTTATTGGTTAAAATCTGGTCTTGCGCCGAGTTAGTTGCCTTTTGGGCAAAATAAACATTCTGGTAATTATTACACTAGAGTATTTTGTGTTGCAAGTTGTTTTTAAGAATTTGGCGTATTTTTTGTGGGTTTTGCTTTTTTTTACGGTTTTAGCGTAGCATAGCGCGTTTGTTAGCGCGCGAGATGGGTTGAATAATGGATATTTCGTTTATTTTAAATGGGTTAAATGATGCGCAGCGTGAAGCGGTTACGCTTGAGGAGCGTCATGCGTTGATTTTAGCGGGTGCGGGTAGTGGTAAAACGCGGGTGTTAGTGCATCGTATTGCCTGGTTGACGGAAGTGGTGGGGCTGTCGCCGTTTAATATTTTGGCGGTGACGTTTACCAATAAGGCGGCGCGCGAGATGCGCGGACGTATGGAGCAGTTGATTGGTCAGCAGGCGCAGGGCGTGACCATGGGGACGTTTCACGGTATTGCGTATAAGTTGTTGCGCCAACATTATCAGACGGCGGGTTTGCCGCAGGCGTTTCAAATTTTGGATGCTGATGATCAAAAACGTTTGATTAAGCGTTTGTTGAAGGCGATGGAGTTGGATGAAACTCAGTGGCCGGTGAAGCAGGTTTTGGCGTTTATTAATGGCGAAAAAGAAGAGGGGCGTCGTGCGCATCATATCGATCCTGGACACAATCCGTATGTGAAAAAAATGCTGCAGATTTATCAAGCGTATGAACAGCAATGCCAACAAGCAGGCTTGGTCGATTTTGCCGAATTGTTGTTGCGCGCGCATGAGTTGTGGCTGAAAAATCCGCAGGTTTTAGCGTTTTATCAGGGGCGTTATCGTCATATTTTGGTGGATGAGTTTCAGGATACTAATAGCTTGCAGTACGCTTGGCTGCGGGTGTTGGCCGGGGGCAGTGGCAAGTTGTTTGTGGTGGGGGACGACGATCAATCGATTTATGGTTGGCGTGGCGCAAAAATTGAGAATATCCGCCGTTTTGAACAGGATTTTGCCGATGTGAAGCTGGTGCGCTTGGAGCAGAATTATCGCTCGAGTAATCGTATTTTGCGCGCGGCGAATCATTTAATCGCGTTTAATTCGGAGCGCATGGGTAAGGAGTTGTGGAGCGCAGGGGAAGAAGGGGCGCTGATTCAGGTGTTTGAGGCGTTTAATGAGTATGATGAGGCGGGGTATGTGGTTAGCCAAATCGAAAAATGGCTGGAGCAGGGCGGGCAGCGCAGCGATGTGGCGATTTTGTATCGTTCGAATGCGCAGTCGCGGGTGTTGGAGCAGGCACTGATTAAGGCGGAATTGCCTTATCGTATTTATGGTGGTTTGCGCTTTTATGAGCGTGCGGAGATTAAGGATGTGCTGGCGTATTTGCGTTTGTTGGTGAATCGCGCTGATGATGCGTCGTTTGAGCGCGTGTATAACACGCCGACGCGCGGGATTGGCGAGAAAACGATTCAGTCGGTGCGGGATTTGGCGCGGGATTTGGGTTTGTCGATGTGGGATGCGGCGCAGGCGTTGCTGGCTTCGGGCTTGAGTGCGCGTGCAAAAACCGCTTTGGCCGGTTTTGTGGCGTTGATTGAGTCGTTGGAGCAGGCGTGCGTTGCCCAGCCGTTAGCGCAGCAGGTGACAACGGTGATTGCGCGCAGTGGTTTGCAGGCCTACTATGAAAAGGATAAAAGCGAGCAGGGGTTGGGGCGCGTTGAGAACTTGGATGAGTTGGTGAGCGCGGCAAGCGCGTTTGATAAAGCGCCGACGGAGGGGGATGGCTCGGATGAAACGGCGGCGAATGCGCCTTTGTTGCAGTTTTTGGCGCAAGCGAGTTTGGAGGCCGGTGAATCACAGGCGGATGCGTGGGAATCAGCGGTGCAGTTGATGACGTTGCATTCGGCGAAAGGGTTGGAGTTTCCGTTGGTGTTTATGGTGGGCTTGGAGGAGGGGTTGTTTCCTTCGCAAGCGTCGCTGGAGGATCCTTATCGCTTGGAGGAGGAGCGGCGCTTGGCTTATGTTGGCATTACCCGCGCCGAAACGCATTTGGTGTTGAGTTATGCGTTGCGTCGGCGTGTGCATGGGAGTGAAATTTATGCGGCGGCGTCGCGTTTTTTAAAAGAATTGCCGGGTGAGTGTTTGCAGTGGGTACGTTTAAATGGTCAAGTGCAGACGACACGTGAGTGGGCCGCGCCGACGGCAGATAGCTTCGCTGAAACCGGGTTGGCGATTGGGCAGCGGGTGTTTCATCAGAAGTTTGGTGAGGGGGTGTTGCTGGCTACCGAGGGTAGCGGCGAGCACGCACGTCTGCAAGTTAATTTTAAACACGCGGGGGTGAAGTGGTTGGTGAAGTCTTATGCGAATCTGTCGGTGTTGTAAAACGAGATTCGGCGCGCGCTTGGCGGGTTAGAAAGGGTGAGAGTAGGCTTCTAGGCCGATGACGATATAGGGGTTGGTGCGGTAGTCAAAACTGCGTGGCCAACTGACCCCAGGGGTGGCTTTGATAAACAGCCAGTCGTCGTGCAAGCGATAGCGCCATGCGGTTTGGATATAGGTGTCGCTAATCAGTGCGTGGTGGTCATACGACCATTGGCGTCCGGTGGAGGTGTTGATTTTTAGAGGGTCGCTGTAGTCATAGTGCCATTCAACGCTTTGTGAGAGCGTCCAAGCTTGGTCTTTGTTGTATTTAAAGGCGTAAGAGGTGGCTTTAAGGTAGTGGCGGGGGGTGAGTTGGTGGCCGATATCGAGTTGGCCGCGCAGGGCGGCGCCTTCGATTCGATACCAAATCCATTCCGGTTCGAAGGCGAGCCGGGTTTGAGGGCCGAGGTCGTAGTCGTAGCGCAGGCCTGTGCGAAAGAAGGGGTTGGGTTCGGCGCCTTTAAAGCGTAAACCGGCGCGGGCTTTTAGGCCGAGTTGGTCGCTGAGGCGGTAGAGGCTGCCTAGACCAATGCTGTTTTCTTGGGTGGCGCTGGCTTGTGCTTGCGCGCTGCCTTGGCGTTCGCTTTCATCCGGTGCGCTAAAAGATTCGACGTAGAGGTTAAATTTTTCTTCGGTTTTCGGCAGGTTTACCCGTAAGTCAAAACCGACCTGCATACTGAGGTTGTTTTGTTTGGAGTAGAGGTTTTTAATCTCCAGCTTAATGCGCGCTTTGCCATTGGGAACGCGTTGTTCTGCGGCGAAGTAGTTATCGACGCTGTGTGAGAGGGTATCGACGTATTGGCCAAGCCATTGCAGGTTTTGTTGAATCGCTTCAACGTCAAAGTTGAGATTGAGTTCGACCGGGTCATCGGCCGACTGGGGGGCGTTGTGTGTTTCGCCTTGGGCGTGGGCGCCGAGTGCGCTCAAGCTTAACGCACTGATGATGAAGGTGCGATTCATGGGGGGCCTGTTTATTGCAGTTTGTCGAGCTGCGGGCTAAAGCTGATATGGGTGATAAACCAGTCGGCTTTGGGTTTGTAGAAGTATAGCTCCCATAGGGTGGGGATGTTTTCCTGCATGACGATGTAGCGCAGGCGATCGACGGATTGGCCAAAATCATCGTGATCAATTAATTCGTAGCCTATCATCTTGCCGTTTAGGGCGAATTCGTTTTGTGTTTGATTGACGAGTAGGGTCAGGGCTTGCGGCTGGTCGCGCAGGATGACCGAGCCGGTTAGCAGTTGCTCGTAGGCTGCGCTGATTTGCCCTTTTTGCAGGGTGTTAAAAAACTGCACGGCGATTTTTTCAGTCGTCGCGGCGTGGAGCGTGAGCGGGAAAAGCAGACACAGGGCAAGAAGGTAGCGCATAGTGAGTCCTTTTTGTTTAAGGGGTTTTGTTGGTGAAAGTATAGCCTGTGCGAGCGCTGGGCTGGTGAAAAAATAACCTTAAGGCGGCGGTTAAATTTGCGCGTAGCCAGTTTTCGACTTGCGCACTGGCGGTGTCGAGTGAGCTGGGGCCTTGGCATAGGCTGAGCAGGGCCAGAAATTCGGGGTGGCGTTCAGGGTCGATGGCGACCTCACCGGCGAGCGCCAGCGTAGGCACCTGATAGCTTTGGGCGAGGTTGGCCAGTCGCCAAGGTAGTTTGCCGTGCGCGGTTTGTGCGTCGATGCGGCCTTCGCCGGTGATAACTAAGTCGAGTCCTTGTTGAAATAGGGGCACGAGCTGGAGGTGGTGCGCGAGTAGGTTAAAGCCGGGTTGGGATTCGGCGTTAAGTAGGCCGATAAAGCCTGCGGCCATGCCTCCGGCGGCGCCACTGCCTTCGAGGTGGGCGACATCGCGGCCATGGTGATGGTGTATTTGGCGGGCAAAGTGGGCGAGGGCGTGGTCGAGTTGTGGCAGGTCGGAGTCTTGCGCGCCTTTTTGTTTGGCATAGGTGTAGGCGGCGCCGTGCGGCCCGGTGAGCGGGTTGGTTACGTCGCAAGCGAGTTGCCAACGAATCTGGCGTAGCGGCGCAGGAATTGGGCCGATATGGTGTAGGCTTAGCAGGCCTTGTGCGCCTGGCGCAATCGGTTGTTGCTGTTTATCGAGTAGGGCTATGCCAAGGGCTTGTAACGCGCCTGCGCCGCCGTCATGGGTGGCGCTGCCGCCTAGGCCGAGTACGATGGTTTGTGCGCCAAGATCAAGCGCGGCTTGAATTAGCAGGCCTGCACCATAGGTGGTGGTATGTAGGGGGTTGCGTTGTTCGCCGGGCAATAGGGTTAGGCCGCCGCTTTGGGCCATTTCGATAAAGGCGGTGCGTGTGGCGCTTTGCCAGGCAAATTGCGCTTGTATCGGACGTCCGAGCGGGTCTTGGCTGGGGGTGTACTGGGCTTGTGCGCATTCGCTGTGAACGAGGGCGTCGATAAAGCCTTCGCCGCCGTCGGAGAGCGGGCGTTGGATGATTTCGATATGTGGCCAATGGCGTGTTATTTCGTGCGCGGCTATTTGACAAAAACGCACCGCGCTGAGCGTGCCTTTAAAGCTGTCGGGGGCGATAAGCAGGCGCATTATTTGGTTTCCAGTTGCAGGGTGACGTGGTGCACGGCGTGGTGGTCGTTGAGGTAGGTTTTGATTTCGTAGAGGGTGTGGTCGTTAATGTGCGCTAAATCGGTTTTGGCGTGGAGCGTCATCAGTACTTGTTCTTCGGCAATCGCCCACAGGTGAATGTGGTGTATTTGTTCTAGGTAGGGAAAGGCGCGTTCGAGGTCGTCTTTAATCGCTTGAATTTCATAGCCAGCGGGTACGCCTTCGAGCAGGATATTGGCGGCGTCGCGGGTGAGTTTGTAGGCGTTATAGGCAATGATGGCGGCGACGAGGATGGATAGCAGCGGGTCAATCAGATTCCAGCCGGTGTAATAAATCATAATCGCGGCGCTAATGACCGCAATCGAGGCAAGGGTGTCGCCTAAAAAATGCAGGGTGGCGCCGCGCATATTCATGTTTTTTTGGTTGCCGGAGTGCAGGATGCTAAACACGATCAGGTTTATGATCAAGCCGATAATGGCGATGATAAACATCTCTTTTCCCATGACTTGTTGCGGATTGAGTAGGCGTTCAATCGCCATGATGACAATCGCGAGGGCAATCAGCAATAACACGGCGCCGTTGACAAACGCGGTGAGAATTTGGGTGCGTTGATAGCCAAAGGTCATGCGCTCGGTGGCGGGCTTTTGCGCCATGTGAAAGCCCCACCAAGCGATTAATAGCGCGATCGAATCGGTGAGCATATGCACGCCATCGGCGATGAGCGCAACGGAGTTGACCCAAAATCCACCGACGATTTCGATGGTCATATAACTAAAGGTTAGGATCGCGGCAAACAGGATTTTGCGCTGGTTGCGTGCATCCGGTTGCGCGCGATGGGAGTGATGAGGGGATGGGTGCATGATACTAATCCAATGTCGTGAACTTTGATTATACATTGCCGATAGAAATGACGCACTAGGCGGTTCGCTTTGGAGTGAACGTGATGCGAATCTTGCGTCAGTGGTAGGGTTTGGCGAGCGCCCAGGCTTGTATTTTTAGGTGGGGCGCGTGTTGTTGCAGACAGTGCGCGGCGGCTTGCATGGTGGCCCCGGTGGTCATCACATCATCAATGAGGGCGACTTCGTTGAGGTGGCTCAGATCCGTCGCGCCGATGCTAAAGGCATGGCGCAGGTTGCGCGCTCGTTGTTTGGCATTGAGCTGGGTTTGTGAGGGGGCGGGTTGGTGACGAATGAGCCCTTGTTGCAGGGGAATGTCGCTATAGCGACTGAGCATTCGTGCTAATTCAAACGCTTGGTTAAAGCCGCGTTGCCCTAGGCGCGCGCGGTGTAGCGGAATGGGAATCAGCGCATCGATTTGTTGCGTTTCGAGCCGCGGGTACCATGCTTCGGCTAGGACGCGGCTGAGGTATAAGCGCCGCTGGTATTTGAATTGGTGTAGCAGTTCACGTAGGCTGTCGGCGTAGGCAAAGCCGATTTGAGCGCGATAAAAAGTCGGTGGTTTGCGCAAGCAGCGCCCGCATATGTGCCCTTGTGCGCTCGGCTCGGCGCAACGGGGACAAATCGATTGGGTGATTTGCCAGTCGTGTATGACATCTGGGTGCAGGTCGTGGTTTTTGCAGGCCTGCTGTGTGATGACGCAGGTGGGTGGAAACAACCATTTTTCAAGCCAGTGCATTTTTTAATTCTCGTTGGGTTAATCGTTATAATAATGGCTTATTTTTAACGCGAGTCAATATATGAAACAGTTAGGACAGCTTCGCCACGATTGGACGTTGGCGGAAATCAACGCCATTATGAATCAACCGTTTAATGATTTGTTGTTCCAGGCACATAGCGTGCATCGCCAGCATTTTCAACCGAATGAAATTCAAGTGAGTACTTTGGTGAACATCAAATCCGGCGGTTGTGCGGAGGATTGTTCTTATTGTTCGCAAAGCTCGCGTTACGACACCGGTTTGGAAAAACAAAAAATGATGGCGGTGCAAGAAGTTTTGGACAAAGCGATGCAAGCTAAAGCCAAAGGCGCGACGCGTTTGTGTATGGGCGCGGCTTGGCGTAATCCGAATAAAAAAGACTTCCCGATTGTATTGGAAATGGTCAAAGTGGTGCGTGACTTAGGTATGGAAACTTGTATGACCTTGGGGATGCTGGACGACGAGCAGGTCGAGCAACTGAAAGAAGCCGGTTTGGATTATTACAACCATAATCTTGATACGTCAGAAGCCTATTATTCTAAAGTGATTACCACGCGTTCATTCCAAGACCGTTTAGACACGATTGATAAAGTACAAAAAGCCGGCATCAATGTGTGTTCAGGCGGTATTATCGGTATGGGTGAACAACATAAAGATCGCGCCGAATTATTGCGCACCTTCGCCAATATGAGTCATCACCCGGATTCCGTGCCGATCAACTTGTTGGTACCGATTGAAGGCACACCGATGGCGGAAATGCGTGGCAAAACCGATGCGTTTGAATTTATTCGTGTGATTGCGACCGCGCGTATTTTGATGCCCAAATCCTATGTACGTCTATCCGCCGGACGCATGGAGTTAAACGAGCAAGCGCAGGCTTGGTGCTTCTTTGCCGGTGCTAATTCGTTGTTTTACGGCGATAAGTTGCTCACCACTGAAAACCCGGAAGCCGATACCGACTTACAGCTATTCGCCAAGTTAGGGCTGAATATGCAAAAAGTCGCCAAAGTCCATGCGGGCGATCACGACCACGATCATGATCACCAACATACGGCTTGATTATTCACCACAGAGACACGAAGGCACGAAGATTTTTGAGTGTTAAATTTTTAATGTTTCCTGATTTCTGTGTTTAATCCGCGGTTTCAAGTAATAACTGCAATTTAAATTTACGCTGCAAGCAAATCAACTTGCCGCCCCAAAAATAGTTCATTTGGCGTTTTGCCGCCCCGTGTT
>JAVETW010000052.1:0-18479 GCA_034005865.1 Thiomicrospira sp.
GCTCTTCCGATCTAAGCGTAAGCCACCAGCGCTACTGATCGCCTGCTCAATCGGCGCGGGCGCACGTAACGCCAACGGATAATGTTTTAACGTATGGGCTACACCGAGCCAATCCACTAACGCATCGCCCGCTAACACTTCACGCAACAAATTAGCGCGCAAACCATCCACTCCAGCACGCTTAAGGCGATTGGTCCAACTTTGTTTAGACGCCGTTTTGTGCAACCGCGCGCGCAGCGTCGGCTCATCCACATCCGCCATTAAATCCAAATACGCCACCACCCGACCCTGCGCGCGCAACGTGTCACGAATCGGCGCCGATAACGCATAAACTAAACTGCCTTCAACCCCCTGCTCAGTCAGCATCAACTCACCAGCCTTTGACCAACGCCGCTGTTGCGCATCCACCACATTCAACACCACCGACTTCAACGGCTGGCCGGCAAACTTTTGCACAAATAGCGGCGACCAGGCCTGCAAAAACCCGCAATTTGCCGGTTGCCAAGGCGCACACTGCTCGGTGCTGAAAAAACGCGTCCACCCACCATCCGACCCCAAATGCGGCCAACTTGCGCCGCCCAAGGCCAACACCACGGCATCGGCATACACCCTGCGCTCCCCCTCAGGTGTCACAAAACGCAACGCACCATCCGCGCACCAACCTTGCCAACGATGTCGCATCGCCATCGCGACCCCTTGACGCCGTAAACGCGCCAACCAAGCGCGTAATAGCGGCGCGGCCTTCATCTGCTCGCTATACACACGACCGGAACTGCCCACAAACGTCGTCAAACCAAAATCCGCCACCCAATCACATACAGCATCCGGTGAAAACGCCTCCAACCAAGGCCGAATCTGCGCGGCGCGCGCGCCATAGCGCGTCACAAACCGCTCAAAATCCTCCGAATGCGTCAAATTTAAACCGCCACGTCCGGCTTGCAAAAACTTACGCCCAGCTGAAGGCATCGCCTCATACAGCGTCACTTGCAGGCCTGCTTGAGCGGATAACATTTGCGCCGCCATCAGCCCGCCCGGCCCAGCACCAATAATTGCAATCTGTTTCATAATCGTCCTTTTTCGCCGCATTATAAAACGAAAAAGCCCCGAACAAGTCGGGGCTTTGCACACACATTTCACATTACCGAATCAACTAATCGACGATGCCACCTACCGGCAAACCTTTCAACTCACGATAAATATGACGCGCATTACCGCGATGAGTTTGCTCAAATACTTCGCGGTGTTTAAATTGCGACTGATCAATATTTTCCGCGTCCACCTCGGTGCCGCCGTTATCAATCACCTTTTGCACCTGCGCTTGCAACCACTTCAAATAATCATAAGTATCGCGCTTCACCGTCGCCATATCGGTCACACCGCCATGCCCCGGTACAATAATCGTCCCCTCCGGCGTGATTTGCATAAAACGCTCAAAGGTTTTCACCCACTCCAAGGTATTGGTGTAATTAAACAACGCCAACATCCGGCTGTTATAAGCCAAATCACCAGGGAATATCACATTGCGCGAAGGCACATACATAATCGTCGCCCCCGGCGTATGCCCCGGCCCATTATAAATCAGCGTCACTTTCTCACCGCCGCCGACATCTATCTCCAACTTATCTTCAAACGTAGTGAACTTATCAGAAATATCATACGCCGGGGCGGTCAACTCATAACCCACGGCCTTCGACCAACGCCCCTTAATTTCATCCCAATGATTGGCAAAATCCTCATGCGCACGCTTTTGCGAATAAAAATTGCGCACGCCCATGTCATACCAATAACTCGCACCCAAATGCGCATGACCTTGATGGTTTTCCACTACCACCCACTTCACCGGTTTCTTGGTATATTTTTTAATCACATCATGGAACGCCTTCGCCAACGCCGGATTCGCGCCAGCGTTATACACCAACACCCCATCAGCAAACTCAATAAAGCTAAGGTTATTGTTTAAACCATAATTCGTCGGGTTATGCCAAATCATACTGCCCACCACGGTATACACACCGTCGGCGACTTTGACTTCCTGCGGAATATACGCACGCGGCCCGATATAACCGGCAGCACGCTCAGCCTTATTTAACTCTTTTTGATAATGCTCCATCGCGCTGACCAACGGATCCTTACCGGAAGGCTCCGCTGCCGCATACACCGACACCGACGCACTGCCCATCAACGCAAACAGCGCCGCAAGCGCCAAAGGGGTTTTCTTCATTTTCTTCATTTTTTTCTCCTCATCATGGTTTTTATAATTAACAAACGCTTAGGGCTCAACCGCAATCGCACGCCAGCAAGCCGCCAACAACTCATCTAAATAATCCATCAACGGCTTTTCCAACACCCCATCTAAATGCAACTGCATCAAGCGCAACACACTGCCGAACGCAATCGACGCCGCCACCATCACATCCATCCGCCGAATCTCTTTGCGCGCCATACCCGCTGCCATTTCATCACGCAATAGCATAAAAGCCTTCGACGAACAAATGGAGGAAGAATCGGGCAAAAACGCCTGATGGCGCGCATACAACACAAACCCCATCACCTGCGGATAATCCAACGTAAGCTGACACATCCAGCGCGCCAATGCTTGATAACGCTGCTGCGCCGTTTGTTGCGTCGCCAGCACCGCCCGCTGCTGTTGATGAATCTCCTCCACCAAGCGCTCCAGCAGCGTGCGCGCCACCCCCTCCTTATCACCAAAATGCTTATAAATCGAACCGATACTCACCCCGGAATGCGCCACCAAATCCGGAATCGACGTATTAAAATAACTTTTCTCCACAAACAGCACCAACGCGCTATTTAACACTTTGGCCTGCAAAGGCGGCATCGAAACATGGTGCAAAAAAGAAGACGTCATAACACACTCAATAAAAAATTCGCGTACAAATAGAATGAACGTTCATTCTATTTTAAACACACAATCAGTTTGCACAAACAATATGAATTTACGCATCGCGAGTTTAATTACCCGCTTTCGCTATCCAGCCCGATATTAGCAGGCCTGCTAATATCCCTACATCAATCCAGCGAGGATTAATAGGTTATTGCAGACGCTTAACCTCATGAATAAAATCATCTAAACTTAGCAGCCAACTCCGCTCTGAAACCAAATAGGTTTGCTGTATTTTTAGCGGCACAACCAGCTGAAGTGCGCTGGACTTCATTTCCGCTAATTGATTTGAGCTAATCGCTGGCTCAAGTGTAATCAAATGCTTTTTGTTCACCCTAGCACCTTCACTCAGCACTTGTCGCCATCGATCTTTACAACTGGTTTTGGCACCCAACAAACGTAACTTTGAAGCCGGAAAGTCCGTATCGTGATAAGCCGAAAAACTAGGAAATAAAAAATCAGGTTTTTTCTTACCCTCTGTTACCAGAGAAGACGAACCCTGTTGAAATTGTAGGCCATGGTGTTTAAAAATAGCTTCGAGGTGTTTCTCAAACGCCAAACCGGCCCTTGATTTGCGGCGATTTTGCACGCTTAATGAATAGCTTATGAAGTTATCTACCTGCGCACTGCCCGTACCAAATCCGACGTTTAATTTTTGCTCAATTAAATATTTTTCAAAGGTTCGGAACAATATTTCTTCAGTTTCCATCCAGTCAAGAATACATACATCAGCCGACGCCGATGGCGCAATGCTTGAAACCTCACGCGCCAACGCAGAGAGTGCAGCAGTGTTTGGAAAAGTACGCTCACCAAAGCGGCTTAACAACATATCCAAGTAGCGCTCATGCTCCAAATCAAACACATAACCTAACGACTCTAAGATATAAACAATCGGAAGGGACAACGCCTGTGCGGATAAAACACCTGCTTCGAATTTAGCACCAAGTTGACTCAAGCCAAAAATAGCACTTAATTGGGCTTCATGCGTGCTTTCACTTGGGCACGCGATAACAAGCAGCTCATTGGTTTTAAGCTTCGCAATAAGAAAAAAATCCCCAGCACTCATTCGCCGAGTCATCGCGTTAGTTTTATAGTAGAGACGATATTCTGCTGAGCGTGCTGGATCATTAGCACGCGTGTCATACCAACTTAACGTATCTTCGATTATCTCAACACCACTATCCTCATCCGTTAAATAACACATTTTCGCTTTAAAGCGGCTAACATCGGCCCCTGTCGGCTCACCTAAATAGCGCTTAAACCCAACCTTCACCAAACCGCCGATTTCATGTTGATTTGATTTTTTAGGGTTTGTATCCACCTCGGATAAATATTTTGCGGCAACACCCTCAAATAAATCTTGGATAGATACATTCATATTAACCTCGTGATTTAATCCAAGGGGTCACCGCCAACGCCACCGCAGAAAACGCGGGCATAACCACCGAATTGCCAAATTGTTTATAGGCTTGCGTATCGGACACCGGAATAACAAACGAATCAGGAAACCCCATCAGCCGCGCACATTCGCGCGGGGTGAGTTTGCGCGGGTTTTGATTTTCGCCTTGATAAACCAAAATCTCAGAACCGTCTTTGTAATAACGCGCGGACAAAGTTCGCGCGATGCAATCGGGTTTATCCGGATAAACCAAGCCAAAGCCAAAGCCGTTACCCTTTTCTCGATGTTTAGCGGCGTAGTCCTGCAGATATTGCCAAAGTTTATCGCTCAGCGTGTATTTAGCTAGCGCTCGGCGCTTTTGATGGTCGAAGTATTTTGAGCCGTCATGTTCAAGGTACGGCTCGGTACCATCGGCTTTGTGCAGTATATCGCCGATAGTTAAGCAGGCCTGCTTAGGTATTTCTAAATTGTCCCACGAAAAATCATTCGGTTGTTTAAAGCCGACAATCGCAACGCGTTCACGGTTTTGCGGCGTCCAAGATTGGCCATTAATGATTTTGGTATGCACTTGATAACCCAGCCCTTCGAGGGTTCGCATAATGACATCAAATGTACGGCCTTTATCATGCGATTTTAAGTTTTTAACATTTTCGAGCAAAAAGGCGGCGGGGGTTTTCGCGGCCAAAATACGCGCAACATCGAAAAACAATGTGCCTTGGGTTTCGTCCGCAAACCCATGCGCACGCCCCAACGAATTTTTTTTCGACACACCTGCGAGGGAAAACGGCTGGCAAGGAAAGCCCGCCAGCAAAATATCGTGGTCGGGAATCGTTTTTTCATCAACTTGCGTTATATCGCCGTATAGCGGATGAGCTTGGCCAAAATTCGCGCGGTAGGTTTGCTGGGAAAACTTGTTCCACTCGCTGGTAAAAACGCATTGCGCCCCTTGGCGCTCAAAGGCTTGGCGCAATCCACCTATGCCTGCAAAAAGGTCTATAAACGTTAAACCTTGCGCAGGTGTGCCTTTAAATGGCATTCGCATTTGTAGAGGTGTAGCACGAGTTTCGACGCCGAATTCGGGCGAAAAATCATGCGATAACGCTAATGGCCTCATCATCACTGGCATCCAATTTTGTAAAACCTAAATTATACCCGCTTTCGCTATCCAGCCCGATATTAGCAGGCCTGCTAATATCCCTACATCAATCCAGCGATGGGAATCGGCTTAATTACGCGCCAAAGTTATCACCCAAGATTACTTGCCAGCACGAGCGGCGATATTTGCAATAAGCGAAAAAATAAATTGTATAAAAAAATTTAATACTATATAATCCTGCCTTCGCTTTACCTCATGCTCTCTTTTTAGTGACGACCTGTGTATGTGGCCTTGATTGCCACTTATTCGCTAGCCCTGAGAGCCATACGGAGCCTCGGGATCAATTTTTGGCAACCTTTGCCTTTGACTGAATTTCTAACTTGCCTTGTGCAACGATGTCCTGTTTTCTCCGCGGATGTGAGTGATAGCGCCTTTAACTCAACGCATTCAAGGAACTGAACATGAGCGAAACACTAGATATCACTTTTGAGAGCTTCGGCCTCAACCCACTTTTATTAAAAGCATTGAAAGACGTGGGTTATGAAACCCCATCGCCTATTCAAGCACAAGCGATCCCCCCTATTTTAGAAGGCCGTGACATTTTAGGTCAGGCACAAACCGGTACCGGTAAAACCGCCGCATTTGCGTTGCCGTTATTGTCACGAGTTGATGTAAAAAACACTCAAACGCAAGTTTTAGTATTAGCACCGACCCGCGAATTAGCGATTCAGGTTGCCGAAGCGTTTCAAAGCTTTGCGCATCATATTAAAGGCTTCCATGTATTGCCCATTTACGGCGGACAAGAATACGGCGGCCAAATCCGCGCATTAAAACGCGGCGCACAAGTGGTTGTTGGTACGCCGGGGCGTGTAATGGACCATATGCGCAAAGGCACGTTAAACCTGGACGGTTTACAAGCGATGGTATTAGACGAAGCCGACGAAATGTTACGTATGGGCTTTATTGATGACGTGGAATGGGTACTGGAACAAACCCCACAAGACCGTCAAATCGCGCTGTTCTCGGCCACTATGCCAAAAGAAATCCACAAAATCGCGACTCGCCATTTAAACAATCCGGTTGAAGTAGTGATTAAACAAAAAACCGGCACGGCGTCGACCATCACCCAGTCTTACTGGTTGGTCAGCGGTTTACACAAGTTAGATGCCTTAACCCGTATTTTGGAAGCCACCGAATTTGACGGCATGATTATTTTCGTGCGCACCAAAACCGCCACCGTTGAATTGGCGGAAAAACTCGAAGCACGTGGTTATGCTGCGTCAGCCTTAAACGGCGACATCGCGCAGAACCAGCGTGAACGGATTGTTGACCAGTTGAAAAAAGGCAAAATCGACATCCTTATCGCAACCGACGTGGTCGCGCGTGGTTTGGACGTTGAACGTATCACTCACGTTGTGAACTACGACATTCCGTACGATACCGAAAGTTATGTTCACCGTATCGGTCGTACCGGTCGTGCCGGTCGTGAAGGTAACGCGATTTTGTTTGTTGCGCCGCGTGAACGTCGTTTGTTACAGCAAATCGAACGTGCGACCAACAAAAAAATCGATATGTTGACCTTGCCCACCACGCAAGACATTAACGATCAACGCGTGGAAAAATTCAAACAACGCATTACCGATGCGCTGGAGCAGGAAGGGTTGGAGTTCTTCCAACAACTGATTGAAGACTATCAACAAGCCTCTAACGTTCCGGCACTGGAAATTGCGGCCGCTTTAGCCAAATTAGTGCAGGGAGATGAGCCGTTCTTCTTAGACGACAAACCAACACGTGCACCACGCGATGAAGATCGCGGCGCACGCGGTTTTGAGCGCGAACGTCCATCTCGTGATCGTTTTGAACGTGGTGAACGCTCAGATCGTGGCGATCGTGCAGAGCGCGCACCACGTCGCCCACGTGCGGATGGCCCACCTGAAGCCGGTATGACACGTTATCGCATTAATGTTGGCAATAACCAAGGCGTTAAGCCGGGTAATATTATCGGCGCGATTGCCAACGAAGGCGGCATTGAAGGTTCGTCCATTCGCCAGCTGAACATTCAGGACGATTTTAGCCTAGTCGATTTGCCAAGTAATTTGAGCAAAGACCAGTTGGCGACACTGAAAAAGGTGCGTATTTGTGGTCAGCCAAGCGGGCTAATGGCGGTGAACGAAAGTGCGCGTGGCTCGTCATCCTCTGCTCCAGCAGGCGATCGTCCTCGTCTGAGCCGCAAACCGGCGGGTGCGCCACGCAGCGGCGAAACACGTGAGCGTAAACCACGTCGTTAATAGCGATACCTAAAAAGGCGACCAAACCTCGCCTTTAAATAAAAAAGCCCGATTAGCAGGCCTGCTAATCGGGCTTTTTTATTGCTCTGTGCGCTTCACAGCCGCTGGTTAGACTCGCCGTGCAAATCGATTGCTTTGAACCACGAAGGCCACAAAGAACACGAAGATTTTTAACGTTTAGGTCTGTTTATTTTAAAATTCTTCGCACCCTCGTGTCTGCGTGGTGAACTTAAATGACTTCGGCGTTATTTTGGCATGGGCACTTCATTTTCCAATGGTTTTTGCTGTTTAAACGCCAATAGATTCTCAATCGTGGTTTCAGAAATATGCTCCAACGCTTCATGGGTAAAATACGCCTGATGCCCGGTGACCAGTACATTCGGGAAAGTGAGCAAGCGCTCAAAATGATCATCCATAATAATGTCGTTAGAATGGTCGTCAAAAAATAACGCCCCTTCCTGCTCATACACATCTAGCCCCACATAACCAATTTTGCGACTTTTAAGCCCTTTAATCAACGCACGAGTATCAATCAACGCACCGCGTCCGGTGTTGACAATCATCACCCCTGTGCGCATTTGATTAATCGTGTCTTCATTAATCAACTGATTCGTTTCCGGCGTTAATGGACAATGCAGCGAAATAATATGTGCCTCAGCGAATAATTGCGCTAACGGCACTTGCTCAAAGCCTTGATCAACGCAGCTCTGACATAAATACGGGTCGTACACCAACACATGACAGCCAAACGCTTTTAAGCGCTCCGCCACCAATAAACCGATTTTGCCCGCACCAATAATACCGACGGTTTTGCCGTAAAAATCGAAACCCAATAACCCGTTGAGCGAGAAATTACCTTCGCGCACGCGGTTATAGGCTTTATACAACTTACGACTTAACGCCAACATTAACCCAATCGTATGCTCGGCGACCGCATAAGGTGAATAGGCCGGAACGCGCACGACTTTAATGCCCAAACGTTGCGCCGCCGCTAGATCCACGTTATTAAAACCGGCGCAACGTAAAGCGACAACGCGAATGCCAAAACCGGCCAACATCCCTAAAGTGGCTTCGCCCAAGTCATCGTTCACAAACGCACTCACTGCATCAAAGCCCTGTGCATAATGCGCCGTAGCGACATTCAACGGTACTTCAAAATACTGTAAATCCAATTCTGGCACATCATAATGGCGCAGAGATTCTTTATCGTAAGGCTTGGTACTAAATACTGCGACTTTCATGGTTAATCCTCTTGCTTTAAGTCGTTTAAGCGTTTAAACGACGCTGTTTAAACCCAGTTGGTTAAAATGATTGAGCTTTTTAACCCCATTACAACTCACGCAAATCCAAAAATGACTTTAAAGAAAGTCCTGTCCAAGGCGTGACCTGATCTCGAAAGGCTTTTTGCGAAGCCCATACGCGTTGCGATAAAGGATCGCGTGCCGCCGCCGCTTCGACCACCTCGGCTGAATAACGCTTTAACTCACCTAATACATCATCGGGGAAACGGCGCAGCTGCACACCATGCTTTTCCACCAAGGTGACCAGCGCCTGCTGATTACGTGCGGTGTATTCTGATAACATCATCAAATTGGCCACCTTCATCGCATTGCGTACAATACTTTGCAAATCTGCCGGTAATTGCGCAAACGCTTTCGCGTTAATCATACATTCAATCGCCGAACCCGGTTCTTGCCAACCCGGCGAATAATAAAACTTAGCTACACGATGAAAGCCCAATGCCAAATCGTTATACGGCCCAACATACTCCACCGCGTCGATCACCCCAGTTTGCATCGCCTGATACAACTCCGTACCCGGCAGATTAACCGGCACCGCGCCAATTTTGCTATAGACCTCCGCCCCCAAACCTGGCATACGAATTTTCAGGCCTTTCATATCCGCCAAGCTGTTAATTTCACGATTAAACCAACCGCCCATTTGCGTGCCGGAGTTCCCCGCCGGATTCGGAATTAACCCAAAAGGTTTATAGGCTTCCTCCCATAACGCCAAACCGCCGCCATAATAAAACCACGCGTTCATCTCTTCCGCCGTCAAGCCCATTGGCACCACGGTGAAAAAATCGGCACAAGCCAGCTTGCCCTTCCAGTAATACGGCGTGCTATGCCCCAATTCGGCGCGACCTTGTGACACCGCATCAAACACTTCAAACGGCCCGACCAATTCGCCCGCACCATACAGTGTGATTTTGATACGCCCGCCGGACATCTGCTCAATTAACTGAGCTAAATCACGTGCGCCGGTACCCAATCCGGGAAAGTTTTGCGGCCAAGAGGTGACCATTTTCCAATGAAACACGGTTTCACGGTCTAAACTCACGCCCTCGTCACACGAGGATTGACATCCGCTTAATCCCACACCCGCAACAGCCGCGATTCCGGCCAATAAATGACGTCTTTTCATCTACACAAACCCTCCATAATTCTGTGGTTGTTATTATAGAGTAACGCGTTTAATCTGCGTAAAGGATTGCCTTTATTGTTTTTTTACAGCTTGCGGCCGGTGACAGAATGCAACCCATGCCTTATTTATGCACAATAAAAAACCCAACTACCAGGCCTGGTAATTGGGTTTATTGGCATCTGATGCGATTTATTTGAAGTATTTATCTAACTCTTCGTACAACACTTCCATATACATCAGCTTCGGACCACCGCCCATCACAACCGCCATCATCGCCGCTTCTAAGATTTCATCTTTAGACGCACCGGCATCAACACAGCCTTTGGTGTGAATCGCGATACACCAAGTACATTGAAACGCCACCGCTAACGCGATTAACGCCAAATGTTTGGTTTTTTCATCCAACGCACCCTGTTTTTCCGCAATCTTGACAAAACCGGCAAAGCTTTTTAACTCGTCCGGTAAATCGCCCATTAAACGTCCCATCATGCCTTGCGCTTCTTGTAAACGATCCATCTTTTTCTCCTTTAGGTTAAAAACAAAGTTTCTTTCGCATCACAAAAGAATCGGGGTTGCCGCGCTTGTTCGCCAAGCGCGTACGGGTTATAAATCCAAACTGACCTCAACAATACCCGGGTCATCGACTAACGGACGCACGCTAAAGCCAAAACGTTTCGCCAAATCCAACATACCGTGATTCTCCGCCAATACTTCGCCCATCATCACTTTTAAACCGCGTGATTGCGCATGTTGAATCAACATTTCTAACAAGCGTGCGCCAATACCTTGGTGTTGATAGTCGTCACGCACCACTAACGCAAACTCACAACTCTGTCCGTCCGGGTTGGTGGTATAACGCGTCACGCCCAACTCCACAAGTTCGTGCTTAATTTTAGTCAAAGCGACAAACGCCATTTCGCTGTCATAGTCAATTTGCGTAAAGCGCACCAGCATTTCACGGCTGAGTTTTTGTACGCTCTGCATAAAGCGTAAATACTTGGTTTTTTCCGACAAACTGGCAACAAACGCTTCTTCGATATGCGCATCTTCCGGGCGAATCGGACGAATCAACATCGCCATACCGTTCGGCAAGGTAATGGTTTTTTGTCTATCCGACGGATAAGGGTGAATCGCCATATGCTCATACGGCTTCGCCGCCGAGGATACGCGCCCAACGCGAATACGCGCATCTACCGCCAACACGCCGTCCGGTGTAGCAAACAATGGATTTAAATCCAATTCTTGAATTTCCGGCAACTCGCTCACCAAGTCCGATACGCGCATTAATACTTGCACAATCGCATCCATATCCGCCGCCGCTTGGCCGCGGAAGTTACCCAGTAACTTCGACACCTTGGTGCAAGCAATCATTTTGCGCGCAATAAATTCATTTAACGGCGGTAACGCGGTATAGCTGTCTTTTAACACCTCCACCGCCGTTCCGCCGCTGCCAAACGAAATGGAAGGCCCGAAAACAGGATCGCGCGTGACACCGACAATCAATTCGCGCGCTTGCTGCATTTTAGCCATCGGCTCAACCGTTACCCCATCCAAACGCGCATTCGGCGCGCGACTTTTAACCGTTTCCATCAACTCGTTAAACGCGCCCATTACTTCAGTAGCATGGATTATATTCAACTTCACACCGCCGCTATCGGACTTATGGGTAATATCCGGCGAATTGATTTTAAACGCCACCGGAAAACCAACACTTTCCGCTGCAATCAGCGCACTCGCGCCATCCTTCGCTTCAATTGCCGGTGTAATCGGAATATTAAACGCACGTAATACAGCGCGCGTTTCCGTCGCGCTTAAAATCTCGCGTTTTTGCGTCAATGCATGTTGAATAATCAAACGTGCGCCTTCGACATCAGGGCTCACACTCTCCATCGCCTCCGGCACCTGCATCAATAACTGCTGGTTTTGCTGATATTGCATTAAAAAGTGCATCGCTTCCACCGCCGCTTCCGGCGTACGGAAAGTGGGAATACCGGCCTTGGCAAATACTTGGCGGGCTTCAGACACCAAAGTATCCCCTAACCAAGCGGTTAATACCGGCTTGTGATTCGGCTGATTTTTCAACTGCTCTACCATCGCTTGCGCAATTTCGGTCGGCTCAGTCATCGCTTGGGGTGTCAACAACACCAACACCGCATCATACTGAGGGTCTTTCAAACATAAATCCAACGCTTGCGTATAACGTTCGGCGGTCGCATCCCCTAGAATATCAATCGGATTACCGTGTGACCAATGTGCCGGTAGCACCGCATTTAACGCGTCCATGGTTTTCGCCTCCGGCTTGGGCATTTTAATACCCAATTCCGCTGCCCGGTCAGTCGCCATAACGCCCGGCCCGCCGCCATTAGTCAAAATCGCCAAGCTATTGTCTTTTAAACGGATTTTATGCGACAAGACTTTCGCCGCCGAAAATAATTGGCTAATGCTTAACGCACGCACTACCCCTGCACGCTCAATCGCCGCATTAAAGACATCATCCGCCCCAACCAACGCACCGGTATGCGATACCGCCGCCGCCGTGCCTTCCGGCATACGCCCGGATTTAAGCAAAATAACCGGTTTCATACGCGCCGCTTTTTTCAGCCCGCTAATAAAACGACGGGCGTGGGCGATGCCTTCGATATATAACAAAATACTTTGCGTATGCGGGTCGGTGGCCAAATAATCTAACAATTCGCCAAAATCTAAATCGGCGGCATCACCAGTCGAAGCAACCAACGAAAAGCCGACATCGTTCGCTTCCGCCCAATCCAAAACCGCCGTACACAAAGCGCCGCTTTGCGACACCAGCGCAATATGCCCCGGCTTGGCTTGGTTTTTACTAAAGGTAGCGTTCATGCCGATAGACGGACGCATAATACCCAAACAGTTTGGTCCGATTAAACGCATACCATAACTATGCGCAACTTGCGCGAGTTGCGCCTGAATCACCTTGCCTTGCGCATCCTCAAATCCGGCGGATAAAATCACCACATGCTTAATGCCTTTTTGTCCACAGGCGTGCAAAATCGATAAAATCGTCGGGGCCGGTGTCGCCACCACCGCTAAATCAATCGCTTCATCCACCGCCTCTAACGAAGCAAAACAGGCTTGACCTTGAATCTGCGCGTGTTTAGGATTAATCGGATACAGCTTGCCTTGGAAGCCTGCCGCCAATAAATTGGCAAACGCGGTACCACCAACAGAGTTCGGTCGTTCACTGGCACCAAAAACAGCGATTGAAGTGGGATTAAATAATTTTGTTAAATAATGCGGTGGCATATAATTTTTCCTGTTCCTAAATTCTTTGCCCTTGGAGGCGCTATGTTTTTATATCTTAGTCACCCATTATGTAAACAACATGACAATGGGTGGGGACATCCTGAAAACGCCGAACGTTTTAGTCGAATTGAAGACGCACTAATGTCAGCACGTCTACTTGATTATGTCTTGACCCGCGAACCGCGTCAAGCAACCGACACAGATATCTTACGCGTTCACACCCCGCATTTCCTAAAAGTTTTATCACAAGCCATTCCGCAGCAAGGTTTAGTCAAACTTGATGATGATACTGCGCTATCACCGCACAGCCTAGAGGCGGCGCGTTACGCCAGTGGCGCGGTACTGGAAGCGATTGATGCCATTATGGCGGGCGAAGCGCAACGCGCGTTTTGCAATACGCGTCCGCCGGGGCATCATGCCGAAGTCCACAAGCCGATGGGGTTTTGCTTACTCAATCACGTCGCTATCGGCGCGGCTTATGCGCTTGCGCACCACGGCCTTCAGCGCGTGGCGATTTTGGACATCGACATTCACCACGGCAACGGCACAGAAAGCTATGCACGCCTTGAACCACGCCTCACCTTCATCTCCAATTTTGAAAGCGGCATCTATCCTTTTACCCCTGAAACCTCGGACTTAACCAATCAACTCAAACTTCCCCTCCCCCCACAAACCACTGGCGCGCAATGGCTTCAAGCTTGGCAAGACCTGGCTTGGTCTTTTTTACGGGCCGCCGAACCCGAGTTAATTATCGTATCGGCGGGGTTTGATGGGCACCAGATGGACCCACTGGGGCATTGGAACCTGCATGAACGCGACTACCAATCTTGGACAAATGCACTAATTGAACAAGCCAATCAACTTTGCGAGGGACGAATTGTGTCCGTTTTAGAAGGTGGCTACGACTTAACGGCCCTGCCTCTGAGCGTGATTGCCCACGTTAAAGCCCTCGCCGAGTTATAAGGTTTAAATACGCCGCCTTACCAAAGGCTTGTTAATATGAGTGTATAAACAAATTTTGGGCTGTGAAAACCTTTCTTTTCGCCGTTGATATGTCGATAATAATCGACCTATGCAAACACAACTTATCGAACACATTTTTGAACACAGCCAACAACTCATCCTGACGCTGGATGAGCAAGGCTGCATTCGTTCGATTAACCCCTATACCTGCAGGTTACTTGGGCAAAGCGCAGACGCGTTAATAGGGCAAAACTGGCTTGAGCGTTATGTCCCCGTCGAAGAACAAACGCAACTGCAACGCCACCTCAACGAAGTACGCACCTATCAACTCCCGCACGTCACTTTTTCGCACCATGTTATTGATGTCCACGGTGAGCGCCATGCGTTTGAATGGCACCACGGCTTTGTCCAATCCGACGACAAACTCCCGCACGTCGCTTGCCTCGGTCAAGACATGACTGAACTCGAAACCACTCAGCAACACCTGCGTTTTCTTAAAGACTACGATAAACTCACTCAGCTGCCAAAAATGGACTTATTTAAACAGCTGTTTGAGCACGCGCTGAATATGGCCAAACGTCACCAGCAAAAAGTAGCGTTGTTTTTTATCGACATCGATAACCTTAAAATCATTAACGACCGCTACGGCCACCAAATTGGTGACGAACTCATTCAACAAGTTGCCAAACGTTTAGGTACAGCGGCCGCCGAAAACCACACCCTCGCCAGCTTTGGCGGTGATGAATTCGTGTTATTAATTGAAAACGCCGATACACAACAGCTATTCGAACATTGCGAACTAATTAGCGAGTTGTTTTCGCAACCGTTTCAAACGCAACTTGGCGAAATCATTGTCTCTTGCAGCATGGGAGTGAGCCTGTTCCCCGATGATGGTGACGACTGCGCCACAATGCTTAAACACGCCGACATTGCCAAAAACCGCGCCAAATCCGATGGTAAAAACCAATTCCACTTTTACCAATCCGGCATGGATGCGGAAATTAACCAGATGCACGTGCTGGAAGTCGAAATCAAAAAAGCCCTGATTAACCGCGAATTCACTCTTTATTACCAACCGCAAATCGACAGCCAAAATCAATGCCTGCTCGCCTGCGAAGCCTTAATTCGTTGGAAAAACCCACTACTAGGCTGGGTTTCGCCTGCGGACTTTATTCCATTTGCGGAAAAAACCAACCTCATCGTTCCGATTGGCGACTGGGTATTAACCGAAGCGATTAACCAACACCTGCGCTGGCAAGCGCAAGGCTTCCCCATCCCTATCAGTATTAACGTATCACCCAAACAACTGCTTAATCCCCAGTTTGTTGAACGACTGCTCAATATACAAACCCAATACCCCACGCTTAATTTAGCCATGCTGGAACTCGAAATCACCGAAACCACCATGATTGAACACCCGGATCAAACCTATCCGCTACTCGAAAAAATCGAAAAGCTCGGTATTCGTGTCGCGATTGACGACTTCGGCACCGGCTATTCCTCTTTTGCTGCCCTCAAACGCGGCGCGTTTCACAAGGTCAAAATCGACCGCTCTTTTGTCAGTCAACTCGATACCAACCCCGAAGACGCGGTCATCGTCACCGCAATGGTACGCATGGCCGAAACCCTCGGCCTCAAAATGATTGCCGAAGGGGTCGAAAACCGCGAACAACTTGCGATGCTACAATCTATCGGTTGTCATCACATCCAAGGCTTCTATTTTGGTCGTCCTATGCTGCCCGAAGACTGCACCGAACACCTACGTCAACAGCGCATACGCTTGCTCTGCGACTAAATAGATTTAGCAGGCCTGCTAAACCCTCGTTTACAAAACTTAGAGGATCCAAGTATGTTGTCTGAAAACGTGGAAAACTGGTTTATCGAAGCGGAACAGCGGGGAGAACAACGCGGTGAGCAGCGGGGTAAACGCGAAGGCAAACTTGAGGGTAAACTCGAAGCCGGTTTAGCGATGATTCGTGAGTTCAATCTGTCGGTGAAAGACGTGGCGGAAAAACTCAGCATCCCGCTTAAAGACCTGATGGATCGGCTTAACCAAGACGAAAAAACTAAATCCTAATCCACCGCCTCAAAAGCCTCCGAAAATAGGCGGCTTTTGAGGCTAAAACAGCCTAGTAGATTACAACAAAAAACCGTGCCGCTCAAAGAGCGGCAACGGCGTTATATCATCAGATTTAGAAATCACCGCCGGTTAATTCTTTATATACGTGAACAGCATTATGTTGATGTGTTTGTTCATAAACCGGTCGATCTTTATACGCCGACTGATCAATCGCTTCCACATCTTTTTGACGTCCCTCTTTAGCGACCACTTTTTCTACTTCACGATGCAAAAACGTCAAATACCCTAACGTTTGCTTTTCCGCCGTTTTCATATCCGTCGGCGTACCATGGCCTGGAATAACCTTCGTATCCGGCGGAATCGTGGCTATAAACTTCTTATACGAGTCTATCCAACCTAATGTATAGGTATAAGGAAAAAACGCCAGCATCCGCTCATTAAACGCCAGATCGCCGGTATGAATAACCTTACGCGAAGGGATGTACATGGCGGCAGACCCAGGGGTATGCCCCGGCCCAAAGTCTATTAACTCGACGACCTCGCCGCCGCCGACATCTATCGTTAAGCGCTCATTAAACGTGGTGAATTTGTCGGTGACATTACGCGCCTTGCCGGTAATTTCGTGGCCGACGGCACGACTCCATTCGTCTTTGATATAGTCAAACGCATCGGCAAAATCCGCATTTGCACGCGCGCTAGCGTACAAGTTTTTCACGCCGACATCCACCCAATAACTCGCGCCCAAATAAGCGTGACCTTGGCTATTTTCTACCGCCACCCATTTCACCGGTTTATGGGTGATGCGTTTAATACGCTGATGTAATGTATAAGCAATCGCCGGATTCGCCCCAGCATTAAACACAAACACACCATCGTCAAACACAGCGAACGCCAAATTATTATTCAAGCCATAGTTAGTCGGGTTATGCCAAATCATACTCCCCACCATCACATACACCCCCGGCACCACTTCTTGTAACGGCGGCAACGGCAATTCCGCTCCAATATAACCATACTGGCGCTCAAGCTTATCAATCTCGCTTAAATAGGTTTTAAACGCGTGCGCCATCGCCGCATCGCCCTGAAATGCCTGCTGATAATTTTTAAACCCGCTAACATACTGATCCGTTGACGCCTGCACATTCAATGCCACGCCGGCAACAAACAACGCCGAAATCATCTTTAACTTCATACCCGCCCCCTTAATCAAAAATAAACGCGTTGGCAGAACACCAACGCGCAAAAAACACATTTTGATATTAGCACGTTCACCGACGAAGATTTATCACGAAGTTTTATTGCCCACTAGGTAAAGTTTATGCCTAACGACGCCTTCAATCCCCGTCCCAAATAAGCAAACAAGGTTTTTTAATAATTTTGACATCATTTTATTACTTCACACCGAGCCGCAATAAAGGATATTAGACGAGAAATCTTTAGCTCAGGCTAAAATATCACTCAAACACTTGCGGCGATAATAGCTGCTAGACCAATGCGCTAAAAGCGAACTTATCGAAAACTTTCCAGCTGCTTTAACGCGTAATCTTTTTTTGTTTCTTGAATTCAAGCGCGTTAAACCGGTTTTACGCTCAACTACGGTGACCAGCGAGGCTAGGCCTTTGCCTTGAATCGTATCCGATTCCCAATCGCCAAATCGTGCTCGTTTTTCGACAATCGCAGGGCGTTTATCTATACCGGTACGCCCAACAATGCGACCACGCTTATCTTGCTTGCCATAACGCCGACGATACTTGCCGATCTTGTGGCGAAGGTGCTTATACAGTTCACCACCTTGGGCTTTATCTTTAAGCACATACTGGTAAATCCATTCATGGCTGACCCTTTTATATCCATGTTTCCCAAGGTAACCCACGATCTGCTCTGGCGACCACTGGTGCTGCGTGAGTGACCACTCAACTATTTTGATAATGCGCTCGTCTGTTATGCGAAACTTATCCGCCCCACGCCGGCGCTTATCGGTGTGAACCTGCGCCAATTCTGAGCGGTACTCACCGCTTATCAAATCAACATTACGCGCAAGCTCACGA
>JAVETW010000053.1:0-18410 GCA_034005865.1 Thiomicrospira sp.
TGTGTGGTAACTAACCATTCTAAGGCAGCTGACCTCCACTTCTACAATTTTCAGGTGTTGCGTTTATTATCTGAATTTAGGTGTGGTTTGGATGAAGTTCATCACCTATTTTAATCTCGCGTAACCAGTAACGAAGTGGGGAAGTGTTAGCGTTTGAGATTATTATCTGCGCGCTCGGTGAGTTCCGAATAATATTTATTCGGCGTTAAGCGAGGTTATCATCCTCTTGTCGCTTGAATTTGTTGTATCGAAAGATGCTTAGTCATTGAAAAACGCTTAAGTTTGTTTGTTTTATTTGCTAGTTTTGGCTGTGTTTTGCTTGATTTAGTAGGTTAATTTTTTCGTTTTAAATCGCTGCTTTTGCTATAATTTGATTAAATTATTGTTCCTATCAACCCCACCTTAAGATTCGGAGAAAAAATGATGTTAGCCTCAAAATTAAAGTTAGCCGTTTTAGTGACTGCCCTAGGATTAATCGCCACTGGTTGTAGTTCAACACAAGTTGTTGAAGAAGATACCGGCTTAACACAAACACAAACCAGCACACAAACCAGCACTGGTGAAGCTGATGCCGCAGCTAGATTGGCGCAAGAGCAAGCCGAAAAAGCGGCTAAGTTGAAAGCCGCATTAGAAGGTAAGCGCGTGCATTTTGACTTTGACCGTTCTGAAGTAAAAGAAGCGTTTTTTGATGTAATTAAAATGCAAGCTGATTATTTAACGTTAGTGCCACAAGCTCGTGTGACGGTAGAAGGACATTGTGATGAGCGTGGTACGCGTGAGTATAACTTGGCATTGGGTGAGCGCCGCGCTAATGCGGTGAAGAAGGCATTAATGGCGCAAGGTATCGATGCTAACCGCATTACGGTTATCAGCTTCGGTGAAGACCGTCCGCTTGTGTCTGAAAGCAATGAACAAGCTTGGGCTAAAAATCGTCGCGCTGAGTTTATTTATTAATTAAAAACGTATTTGACTAGGGCAAATGTTAGTTTGCCTAAACTAAGCCTTTCTGTGTATCGCAGGAAGGCTTTTTTATTTGTAGCTTAGGGTATGTTGATAATTCATTTTCGAACCATTGAGACACGATGGCACGAAGTTTTTAAGTATTAAGTCGCTGATTTGACGGTTATGTATCAATTGTTTTGCTGAATAATTAATCAATTCAGAAATTAACTAAAACCTAACTTATCAATCAGTTACATCGAAAAGTCAACAGTCTATAGATAGTTAGTTGTTTTTTTGAACGATACAATGTGTGAAGTATAGCAAGCGAGCAACGCGTTGAATGATTTAGGGTGCCGAGCGACTGATTAATAAGGTGCGGCCGAACTTAAACACCTCTTGTGCTAGGCTTGGTGCAAGGTTGTTAGTCACTTTGAACTAAGCGACACCGCAACAAAAAAAAGCGACTTCTCCATGTTGCACGTTTTTTTAAGGCTGCAGGGTATGAAAGTCGCATGCGAAGTGAGTCGAGGTGCCAGGAGAGGTCATGCGCCAAATTTCAAGTCATCCTGTCGCCTATGTGTTTTTTTCAAAAACTTATGATCCCGCAGTGCTAAGCTGCATATTAGATGTATAAAACAGAAGGTATGGTATGTCAGTAGACGTTAAGGTGCATTATCTGAAAGATTATCAACCTGCCGATTTTGAAGTTCGGTCGGTTTATTTGGAATTTGATTTAACGGCAGAACTAACGCGTGTCATCAGTCGCTTACAGGTTAAGCGTGTGTCGTCTCATTGTGTGCCTTTAGTTTTGGATGGCGAGGCGCTTGTTTTGGAGTCGGTGGCGTTAAATGGTTTAGTGTTGGCTCCAGGTGCTTATCAGCTCACACCAAAAACATTGACTCTTTATCCATCGGAGATCGATTTTGAGCTAGAAATTTGCACACTGATTTATCCAAAAAACAATACTGCTTTGGAAGGGTTGTATTGTTCTGGTCAACATCTTTGCACACAGTGTGAGGCGCAGGGGTTTCGGCGTATAACTTATTATCTTGACCGTCCGGATGTGTTGTCGATTTTTACCACAAAGCTGGTGGCCTCAAAGCAGGATTTTCCGGTGTTATTGGCGAATGGGAATTTGGTTGAGGAGGGCGTGTTAGCACAAAACAAACATTATGCCGTGTGGCACGATCCACATAAAAAACCTTGTTATTTATTTGCGCTTGTGGCCGGAGATTTGCAGTTTATTGAGCGTCACTATACGACGGCTGAAGCTCGCGATGTGTTGTTGCGAATTTATACAGAGGCTCATCATTTGCCTAAGTGTCAGCACGCGATGGATTCATTGGTAGAGGCTATGCGCTGGGACGAACAACGTTTTGGACTGAGTTATGATTTAGATCGCTATATGATTGTGGCGGTTGATGCGTTCAATATGGGCGCGATGGAGAATAAAGGGTTAAATATATTTAATTCCAAATATGTATTAGCTGATGCCAGCACTGCAACCGATACCGATTATGAGGGGGTAGAGGCGGTGATAGCGCATGAGTATTTTCATAATTGGACTGGTAATCGCGTCACCTGTCGTGATTGGTTTCAGCTTACCTTAAAAGAAGGGCTGACGGTATTTCGAGATCAAGCTTTTAGCGCTGACAGGCTATCGGCAGCGGTAAAGCGTATTGAAGATGTTAAGCGATTACGCAGTGCACAGTTCGCCGAGGATGCTGGACCTATGCGTCATCCGATTCAGCCCCAGTCGTATATTGAAATGAATAACTTTTATACGATGACAGTGTATGAAAAGGGTGCGGAAGTAGTTCGCCTTTATCAAACGCTGTTGGGTGTTGAAGGTTTTCGCAAGGGGATGGATTTGTACTTCGCACGCCATGATGGTCAAGCGGTCACCGTTGAAGATTTTCGTGAGGCGATGGCCCAGGCAAATGGGGTTGACTTGAGGCAAATGCAGGCTTGGTACACGCAAGCGGGCACGCCGCAGGTCAGTGTGCGCGAGGAATATGATGCGTCGTCCGGCCGTTTAATCCTACACTGTGAACAGTCTATTGCCTGCCTAGGAGAAGCGTTTGAGCCGTTGGTTATTCCATTGCGCGTAGGGTTTTTAGATCAACAGGGAGCGCCGATGACCATAAAGGCGAGCGCTGTGTGCCAAGATTGGGTGAAGATTGAGGGCGATTCGGCGATACTTAAGCTGAATAATAAGCAACAGACGTTTGTGTTTGAAAACCTGACAACGCAGCCTTATTTGTCGTTGTTGCGAGATTTTTCAGCGCCGGTTATTTTAGATTATGATTATAGTGAAACGGCGTTAGCCTTTTTAGCGAAGCACGATACAGATAGTTTCAATCGTTGGGAGGCCGCACAACGCTTGGCATTAGGTGATATTGAGGCGAATGTACGGCGTTTAAGTCTTGGGCAGGCGTTTGAGTTGGGGCAGGTTTACGCGGATGTTTATCAACATTTGTTAAACTTGGCGCTCAATGAGTCGGCAGACCCTGCGTTGATTGCGTATGCGCTGATGTTGCCGGACATGAGTTATCTTATTGAGCAGTATCAACAGGTTGATATTGATCGATTGTTGCAGGCCTGCAAACAAACCAAACAAGCGTTAGCCCGGCGTTTTGCCGATCCGTTGCAGCAGATTTACAATCAGCTACATCGTCAGGATGAAGGTTATCGTTACGAAAAACAAGCGATCGCACGTCGTTTATTAAAAAATCATTGTTTAGTGCTATTGTCTGAATTGGACCAAGGGCAAGTCATGGCGCAAGCTCAGTATGACTTACAGGCAAATATGACCGATGTTTTGGCTGCGTTGCGTGGATTGATGCTTTATCCTACGAGTGCGCAGGCGCGGGATTGTATGGCTGATTTTTATCAGCGCTGGCAGCATGAGTCTTTAGTGTTAGACAAGTGGTTTGCCTTGCAAGCGGGCAGCGACGGCGATTTAGCGCTTATCGAAACCCTAGTCGCACACCCTGCGTTTGATTATGCTTTACCTAATCGTGTGCGCAGTGTTGTCGGCATTTTCCCAAGGCAAAATTTATTGAGTTTCCATCGTAAAGATGGTCTAGGTTATGCTTGGTTGGCGCAACAGGTGGAAAAACTTGATCGCATTAATCCCCAGGTTGCCGCACGTATGGTGGCACCACTCACCCAGTGGCGGCGCTTTGACCCGACACGTCAAGGATTGATGCGTCAGGCTTTAGCGCGTTTAAAACAACAGGTTAAATCAAACGATGTTTACGAAGTGGTGGAGAAAGCGCTGGTCTAGACGATATGCCATCGTAAAAAGAAGCGAGGCGAGGCATCTGCTTTTTTTGGTCGGTTGCTGGATGTTGATAGCACCGTTATGTTTGTCATTTGCGCAGGCAGAAACACCTGATTCCGTGTCGGCTACATTTGAGGCGCTAAGTACGCCGTTAGATTTAATCGATTATGAAATCCACGTGCTACGTGCCGAGCTTGCTGTTCTGCATCAGGATGCGCAAGCTTTTTCCCAGCACTATTCCCGCTTGATTGCTCAGCCGATTCCGCCTGTTTTTAATACGCGGGTTGAGGCATTGCAATATATATATCAACACGCACCTTGGTTGGCCTCCCCTTCGTTAACGGAGTCATTAGATTTTTCTGCGGCACAAACAGCGCAAACGCTTGTGGTGTTATTGCCTTTGTCCGGTGCTTATCATCAGGCGGCACACGCGTTATTGTCGGTTATCCAGCAAGCGTTTTCTACTCGCCAAGTATATGTGCTTGATACCGACTTATATGAAAATATGGCCGATCTTTGGGCGCTAATCAGCTTATTTGATCCTCAGTTACTTATCGGGCCACTAGAGCCGACTAAGGTCGAGGCGTTGCTGCCATTTATCCATGAGCGGCCGATTCCGACTTTATTGTTCACTTCCGCCACACGACAAGCCCCCTATCTACGTTCAATCGCTTCATGGCGAGACAGCCAATTACGTGTTTTAACACCATTGTTGCAGCACATGGATTGGGATGCACCGGCCTGGCTGTATCAACAGCAGCAACGTGCGCAACCTTTAATCGAAGGGGTTGCGCGTGCTTATGTGCAGCAGGGGGTTTTATTATGGTCCAGTGAACAAGCGATTGAGCATACGGTTGAGTCGGCATTGGCGAAATTGATGGGAGCGCAAAAAGCACAGAGTCGCTATCAGTGGTTGCAACGTACCCTTGAGCGTAAGCTCAACTATATAGACTACACACGCCAAGATCGTGACGTCTTATTAGCACAAGTAGACGCGCAGCGTGCCCTACAACTGAGTCCCTTGCTAGATTTTTACCAGCAGCGCTTGCCGGTGATTTGGTTGCCACCAGTGTTGCCGGATAAAAGTCAGTTGCGACAAACCTTACCGTTATGGCAGTCAACCTATGCGTTTTTACCTGAGTTTTTTGTTGCGGATGTACAGGAAACCACAGTCGATGGAGCGCAATCAGACGAAGTTGGTCTGTTTTATGCTTTAGGTGAACTGGCTGTACAAATGATACAGCAAGCAAGTCTACCCTTGCCTGCGGTTATAGATAGTAAATTGGGGCGCGTAGACATTGTACAAGACGGACGCTATCACATTTTACCCAAGTTGTATCGGTTGGATAAAGGGCAAATTTATGAAGCCGACGGCATCGAATTACATCGCGAGCAGTTGTGCGTGATTCAACCTTCGTCCTAAGTGGTCGTTAAACACAATAACTGTATGAAAGGGAGTGGCATGAGTGGCAGTGCCTGATAACACAATTGATCCCAATGATTTGGATAGTATCGATGCACTTCTCGATGAAGCCGAGTTAGAGCAGGAGCGGCCGCAAGTAGATTTGCCCGATCTTGACGAATCGCCGACGCAGGATGTCGATATTCCGCTTGAGCAAGACAAGCCTGACGACGATGAATTGGAGCGGTTACTCGATAGCGCTATTGATACCCCCTCAACCGATCCCTTGTTGGATGATGTGGCAGAAATGAGCGCTACACCACAACCTGCGCCGCCCGCGACGAATATAGCGCCGCCCTCAGCGGAGCAGCGATTACAAGAACAGCAAGAGCTTGATGCGTTTTTATCAAGACGCGAACAAAGCGCAACAAATTTAAATGAATTATCGGTGGCAGAAATGGATACACTCAAAAATTTAATTATTGGTTTCGGTTCAACGCTGATTGTCCTAGCCTTCATTGCTATTGGTATGGCGACTTGGGCCGCACTCAGCGCCGGTTCATCGGATGTTGATCCCAAACTGGTCGAAGAAATACGGGGTGAGGTTGAAGTGGGCCGCATGAGTAGCCAAGCGAACCAAGAGAGTATGCGTGAATTGTCGAAGAAGCTGGATGCGCTAAGCTTTCAACTTGAGCAGGTGAACGGCGATATTGTGGCATTAACCAGTTCCACCTTGCCGCAGGCGAGTCTAAGCGGCGCGCAAAATCTGCCTGAAATTGTTCCACCAGCGCCTGTTCATACCCCGGCGCCTGTCGCAGCTCCCGTTGTCGCAGCTGCGCCGACATCGAGTGCGCCGCCTGCAGATATGGGTCGCTTGGAGGATAAAGTGGATGCAGTTAATCGCAGTCTTGCCGTAGCGCAGCGTCGCGTGGTTGAAATTAATAATCGTGTGAAAAGTTTGCAAAAACAATATGAAACGATTGTGAGCAGTTTAAAAGTAGCGGAAAAAAACGCCCTGCAAACGCAAGTTGAGCAATTAAACGAGCAAACGAAACCGGCGACAAAGCCAGCACAACAGCCGCCTGTCACAACGCCAAGTTCGTCGAATACGGATCGCTATCGTTATGCGGCACCTTCGGGTGGGTTCTATGAGCCGGGCAATAGCAATACCTATCCATAGGGGGCATTATGTTAGCTAAAGGCTTGGTTGTTGGGGTGTTGGGTGTCGGATTAGGTGGCTGTCAAGCGATTAACCCCGATACCATCTTGGCTGCCGGTGCGATTTCGGCGACTACTTGCTGGATGAATGAGTGTGAATTGTTTTATCCAACTAAAGTCAATGTGCCAGCGTATTACGATGTGGGCATGATTGACAAACGCTATGAGCCACAACGTGACTATTATATGGACGAGTTGGCTTGTATGAATAATTCGGCGCGTTGTGATGGCACGCAAACACCGCCACAGCTTTTTTATCAACGCCATTTTAAACCTTATATCAACAAGTGAATCACGGGAGCAAGTTATGAAAAAACCATTTTTAATCGGTGCCGGATTGGCCGGTATGTTGTTGTTGGTCGGTTGTGCCAATCAACCGCAGATGGAAGAAACCAATGGCGCCAGCGCTTCGCAGTCAACGACCGCACCAGCTCAAGAGGCTTGGAGTCAAAGTCAGCGTCAAACCAAAAACCAAGACCCGGCGTATTTGGATGCGCGTTATACAGCGGTGGTAGATACTCATATTACCGCTGATAATCGTCCATTGCCGCCAACCAGCAATACGGTCGTGGTCGTTAATCCACAAACTGGACAATTACAATCAGCGCCAGCGCCGCAGCCACAGATGCAACAACAATCTGCGCAAATGGCGCCAGTACAAATGCCGCCTCAGCGTCATCGTCAAGAGCGTATTAAAATTACGGGTGTGGGTTATGGCGCGGAAAGTACCTATGAAGGTTTTACCGTCGGTCAGCGTCGGTTGATGGCTATTCGTGCATCGAAATTAGACGCTTATCGTTCACTTGCTGAACAACTGTATGGTATCAAAATCGACAGTAACACCTCGGTGGCAACCTTAACGGCGCAAAGTGACAGTTTCCGCGCAAGAGTGAATGCCGTTGTAAGGGGCGCACGTATTGTAAGTATTACGCCAATGTCGGATAATAACTACGAAACCGTTTTGGAAGTCTTTGTTGATCGTGATTTCTTTGAAAACGTGTTTGTGTATTCCGGTGCGCAGCACAACAATGTGATGGATCCGTTAGAAACCTGTACGCTCGGATTTAATTGCTATGAGGCTGCAAGCTATCGTTAAGTAACCGATAGGAGTTGAGTTTGCCATGAATGTAAAACTGTGGATGATTGGATTAGTCGCCGGAGCATTGGCATGGCAAACGGTTCAGGCTTCAAGTATTTCAACACGAGTACGTGTGTTGGAAAATAAGGTTTCTCAATTTGAGCGACAAGCTAAACAAGAGCGGGCGCAGCAACAGGCGCAGTTAGTGCAGGTGCAAAAAAATACGAAGGCGATTGAGCAAATGCGATTGCAGCTTGATGATTTGCAGACGCCGCAAAAAGAGGCTAAAGGTAAAGGGTTACATTATTTATCCGATAAGCGGTTTACTGACTCACGCTACTCTTATCCTTAGTTTAATTTGGTTTGTTAGCTTCTTGAATTAATTTGTACAAAAAAGCCTGATTTATCGGGCTTTTTTGTTGGTAAGCGGTTGAGCTTAATCTCGATCAATAAACGTTGGCAAGCGTTTATTGACGGTTTTAAACGCGAAGGGTTGAATGTCTGGTAAACCTTGTTTAAAAGGGGCAAAATGTTCGCCTTGCACCAACGGACGAAGATAATCTAAAGCGGCTTGAGTGATGCCCATACCGTCTTCTCGAATAAACGCATCCGGCACGCCTTTTTCTAAGTCGGCGACGGCTTGCAGGTCAACCGTTTTATATTGCCATTCAAAGGGCGTATCGGCGATTTTTTCAATAACCGGTAACACGCCATGTTCACCTCTTAATGCCGCTTTTACCGCTTCGGCTCCTGCGTGATACCCCATTTCCCAATCGACTTGCGATACCATGTGGCTGGCGGAGCGCTGTAAATAGTCAGGGTTGGCGCTGTGGGTTTTTACGCCTAACGTATCGGCGACCAAATGACCTAACTTTTCTGCCACGCCACCTAATTGGGTGAAGGTATGGCCGTGGGCGTGTTCTTCGCCTTCAATGGAGATAAAGTTGCCGTCTTGGGTGCGAATCCCTTCGGAGACTGAGCACACGCAATAGCCGTGTAGGTCAATTAAGCGTTTTACTTCCGCTAAAAAAGCATCGCGGCGGAAAGGGCGCTCTGCCGGTAAAATAATAATCGGTAAGTTCGGCATCGCTTCTTGTACCAGGCCTGGTGCTAATGAAAGCCAACCCACATTGCGCCCCATGGTTTCCATAACGAAGAACTTGGTTGAGGTTTGATGCATCGACAAGATATCCAACGTGGCTTCAAAAAAACTGGTTGCCAAATATTTCGCCGCGCTACCAAAACCGGGGCTGCAGTGCGATAGTGCAAGATCGTTATCAATCGTTTTTGCCACGCCGATACAGGTCACCGGATGGCCGTGGCGACGACAATAATCGGCGACTTTTTGCGCCGTGAGCATCGAGCCGTTGCCGCCGTTGTAGAAAAAGTAGCCGATGTCGTAAGCGCTAAATACATCTAAAACACGTTGATATTGATCCGCGCGTTCATCTTCCTCGCCTAAATCAAAGCGGCAGGCCTTAAAAGCCGCGCCCGGCATGGATTTTAAACGCGTTAAATCGAGATCGTTAAAGTCGGTTAAATCAACTAACGCCTCTTCGAGCACGCCTTTAATACCGTTGATTGCAGCATAAACGGTGCCGAATGTTTGCGGGTGACGACGTACTTCTTCAATCACGCCTGCGGCGCTGGCATTAATCACCGCCGACACGCCTCCGGCTTGGGCATAAAGTACGTTTTTCGCTTGTTGGCTCATGCAGTGTCCTTATTCACAAATGGGTTCAAGTGGCTCATTATAAAACAAATGAATGACAAGAAAATTAAGCTTTAACCAAGCTTAAGTGTGCGCCATGCACATTCAGGCAGGCTTCGCCGTTTATCAAACGCATTAGGTCGCGGCCAAGCAGCGCGTAGCGCCATCCTTGATGGAGCGCAGTGTTACCTTGTCCGCGAAGTAACGCCAGTAAGTCTTTGCGTTGAAAAAGGGTGCTGGTATTGAGGTGGTAATCGAGGGTAATTTGTAACGCATAAGCCTGCAGCAAGTTGATTAGTACGTCTTCCTGTGCGCTGGCTGGTGCCGGTTTGATTGGCGCGGTTGGCCAAGTCTCAGACTGTGCGAGCACTTGATCGATCAGGGTGATCCACTGTTCGCCAAATTGACGGATAAGCGACGGATTAAGGTCTTTAAGTTTAAATAAACTTTCCACATCGCGTTTGGGCTGTTTGGCTAATGCTAAAAGTCCCTCATCGCTTAATATCCATTTGCGCGGTTGGTTGAGCGCTATCGCTTGGCTTTCTCGCCAAGCGGCAAGCGCTTGCACTAAGGCGAGTTGCTTTTGGTTCAAACCTTGTGTGCCTTTGAGTTTTAGCCAAGCTTGCTGGGGGGCAATGTCATACAGGCTTGGTGCTAACAGTTGCGCGAAATCCCAGGTAAGTGCCTGCTTTTGTTCCGTGGTCAAACGGGTTTGCAGATGTTGATATAAGGGGGCGAGAAAGCGTACATCGTCTAACGCATATGTGATTTGTTTGGTGCTGAGTGGGCGTTGGTGCCAGTTGGTACGGGTTTGGTCTTTGTCGAGCTTTTCACCCAGTTCGCCTTCGATAACACGGGCAAAACCAGCTAAATCTCCATAACCGATAAACACACAAGCGATTTGCGTATCAAACAGATTGGTAGGCATCTGTCCACTGACTTGATACAGCACTTCAATGTCTTGGCGAGCCGAATGAAATACTTTACATAGTTTGCTATCCGTGAGCAGCGCCCACAGCGGGCTTAAGTCGTCGATGGCTAACGGATCGATAATCGCTAGTTCGCCGTCTTGGCTACAAATTTGTACTAGGCTGAGTAATGGGTAATAGGTATCTTGACGGACAAATTCGGTGTCCATCGCAATCCAGGCCTGCTGATGCAGTGGACGACAAAAATTGTTGAGTTGTTGTGTGTTAGTGATGTATTGGTAATTCATCGCGCAAGTGTAGCATTTGAGCCGGTTAAGCGTCTATCGGCAAAGCGGTTTTATACACCACTTTTTGGAGTACAAAGCTGGTGTGGACACCACTCACGCCTTCGATTTGAGTGATTTGGTTGAGGAGTAAGTCTTGATAAGCATCCAAATCCTTGACGATCACTTTCAGTTGATAGTCGGCGCTTTGTCCGGTAAGCAGCAAGCATTCGAGGACATTAGGTAAGCGCTGTATCGCTTCGTTAAAGGTGTTAAATCGCTCTTGGGTGTGTTTGTCCATTGAGATAGAAATGAGCGCCATTAAATCCAGCCCAAGCGCTTTGGCATTAACCAGCGCGCGATAACCGACAATCAAGCCATTATCTTCCAGTGCTTTAAAGCGGCGCAAGCAAGCCGAAGGCGACAGGCCGATGATGTCAGCGAGTTCTTGGTTGGTTAAACGCCCGTTGTGTTGTAAGTGTTGCAAAATAGCTTTGTCGTAATGGTCGAGCATGATTTTTGTCCTTTGAATGAGGTTGCTTTTTGTACGTTAGAGGGCGATAGAAATGGAGGGTTTGTTAGTTTTTGCTTAATTGTTGAAATTATATTTCACTAATTTATTTTAAATTGAAATTATATTGCCTTTATGTGCCATTTGTAGTCGTATCTTGCAATAAGTTAGCGTAGGTGTTGGCGTAAAATAAGCATTAGTCATAAATTAGCAGGTCTGCTGATTTGGCCATGAAATATTTGAGGACTGTTTATGAACCGCATGAATTACAGAAAATATCGCCCAACAATCACTCCTGATTTACCCCAGCGCCGTTGGCCTGACCAGCGTTTAACCCACGCGCCGATTTGGGTCAGTGTAGATTTGCGTGATGGTAATCAAGCGTTAGCCAAACCGATGACGGTTGAGCAGAAACTGATTTTGTGGGAAGAGTTGATTGCCATTGGTTTTAAAACCATTGAGGTGGGGTTTCCGTCGGCCAGCCAGATTGAGTTTGATTTTGTGCGTCGGTTGATTAATGAAAACCGTATTCCAGACGATGTCACGGTGCAAGTATTGGTGCAGGCGCGTGAACACTTAATTCAACGCACGTATGAATCGCTGGTTGGTGTTAAGCGCGCGATAGTGCATGTGTATAACACCACTTCGACTTTACAGCGTGAACGTGTATTTGGTTTGTCGAAAGATGAAATCAAAGCCATGGCGGTGCAGGGCGCGCGTTGGGTAAAAGACTATGCGCAGGCTTATCCGCATACCGATTGGCAATTTCAATATTCGCCGGAAAGTTTTTCACAAACCGAAACCGATTATGCGGTGGAAGTGTGTCAAGCGGTGATGGACGTGTGGCAGCCGACTGTCGATAAACCTTGTATTTTAAATCTGCCGGCGACGGTTGAAGTGACCTCGCCCAATCGTTTTGCTGACCAAATCGAATACTTTATCGACCACTTGCCTCATCGTGAGGCGGCGATTATTTCGGTGCATACCCATAATGATCGCGGTTGTGCGGTGGCGGCGGCAGAATTGGCGTTATTGGCGGGCGCGGATCGGGTCGAAGGCACGTTATTAGGCAACGGCGAGCGCACCGGCAATATGGATATTGTCACCTTGGCGATGAATTTATACAGCGAAGGCATTGATCCGCAATTAAATTTAGCGGAGCCGGATCGCTGGGTGGCGACGGTTGAGCAGGTGACGCAGATTGCCACGCATTTACGCCATCCTTGGGTCGGGGAAGCGGTGTATACCGCCTATTCCGGCAGTCATCAAGATGCGATTCGCAAAAGTTTGATGAAACAACAAGATAATGAACCCTGGCAAGTAGCGTATTTGCCGATTGATCCGGCGGATATAAACCGTTCTTACGAAGCGATTATTCGTGTCAACAGCCAGTCCGGCAAGGGTGGCATGGCGTTTGTGTTGGAGGATTTTGGTCTGCATTTACCCAAATGGGTACAGCAGGATTTCGCGCCGATTGCCCAGCGTTTGGCCGAACAACAGGGCGGTGTGGTGAGTAATCAAGCGTTATATCAAACCTTTTGTGATTATTACCGCTTAAACAATCCGCGCGCGCCGATAAGTTATCACGCCGAAGACACTGCGCAATCGACTTCGGTTTGGCGTTTTGATATTCAGCACCAGGCCTGGTTGGGACAAGGCAACGGCGTTTTAAGTGCGTTATGTGATGCGTGGCAACAGCAGAATGGGCAAACGCTGGAGATTTTGGATTATGCCGAACACGCGATATTTAAAGGCAAAGACGCGCAAGCGATTGCGTATATTTGGTTGGAAGTCGCGGGCGAAAAACGCATTGGTGTTGCCAAAATGAACGACAGCGCACAAGCGATGTTATGGGCATTGATGTCGGCAGTGGCTGATGGAACGAATAGTCGGCAATAATTTGAACTAAAACGCAAGCTCTAGGTATTTCTGAACCCAATTAGTGTGTCACAGGCTAAATTGGGGTCAGGAAGGCGTGTATCAAAAGCGACAAATCGGATTCGATTTGTGTTTATCCTAAGCGATTAAATCAAGCTGCCGTAGCCTTCTTGGTAGGTCGGATAAATAAATTCATAACCCGTGGCACGAATTTTTGCGTTCGATAACCGTTTGTTACTGCGTTGGCTGCGACTGTTTTCGGTCGGTTCGGTATGTTCGATGTAGCCAACGCTAAGTTGCTCGGCCAGCCATTCATACACTTCACATGACGGGGTAGGTTGGTTATCGACACCTATATAAAGGCTGTCTGGTTTGGCTAAATTCATCAAGTGAATCAACATGCCCACACAATCATCGCTATGTATGCGGTTGCTATATACATCTTCCATGCAGTGCGCTTTGCCTTTCATTACTAAGTCAATGATATGGGTACGTCCCGGACCATAAATACCGCCGAAGCGTACGACTGTAGCGGGCCAGCCGCTGTTAAGAATCAGATTTTCGCCTTCTAGCAGGCGCTTGCTGGAAAAATTGTGTTCTTCAGCTGGGCTATCTTCCGTGACCCATTCGCCTTCGGTTTGGCTAAATACCGATGTGCTAGAGGTGAAAAATAGCCGTTTTATTTGTTGTCCATTTAGCGCATTGAGCAGATTTTTTAGCCCGGAAACATAGGCTTGGTAGTAGGCGAAGTCATTATATTTACCTGCTGAAGCCATATAGAAAACATAGTCCAAATTCGCAGGTAAGTTCAGCTCGTCTTGTGTCATGTCCGCTGACAGCCCGCAAATAGGAGCGGGAATTTTGCTCGCATCACGGCGTAAGCCATGCACTTGGTGGCCTTGTTGAGTAAGCGCAAGACCCAGTTGACAACCAAGGTCACCACAACCTGCTATGAGTATTTTTGCCATAAAAACCTTATGTTTAGCTGAAATTTGGAGGGGGTTCTATTTGGCGTGTAGTATGCACAAGTTTTTTCGATTAGAAAAGGTGTAACCTAACAAAAATTTTAGGGTGCGCAAAGGGAGAAAATGCCGCTTGTTGTAGGCCTAAAACAAAAAACCGGGCGCTTTGCCCGGTTTGTGTTGTGTTTAATGACAGGACGCTTTCACTTCCTGTTTAAACGCGTCTTAGAAGTTCATACGCAACGACAAGGTGTAGCCCATTTGCGAGTGGGTGACTTTGTGGCTGGTGCCTGTATCCATCATTGGGTTACCCATGAAACCGCCAGTTACATAACCGGTGCCCACTGTTTTGGTTACTTCTGGTGCGTACACAATCGCGCCTTCTAAGGTCATGTTTTGTGTAATGTTATAGCCGCCACCCAAGGTGAAGTGCTGTTCAACAATCCCCGGGAAGAAGTGGTTGTTAAACAAGTTGACCGCTTGGTTGACATAGCTTGTGCTCGACTTTTTCTCGATAGGGTCGGAGCCGTAGTTGTAACCCAAACCAACCCAATAGCGATCGCGGCTGTATTTTACACCGGCACCAAATACGTTTTGGTCTTTCCAGTTAAAGTCTTTATAGCCTTTCGCATCGCCCCAGCGAATTTGTTTTGCATCCGCGGTGAATAACCAGTTGTTCATGGTGTAAGCGATACCGGCTTTAATTTCCGCTGGCTGTTCAAGTTCGTCACCGAAGTTGACGCCGAAAGCCGGTAAGTTAAAGCCTGCTGCTGCGCGTGAAATTTGGTTTTTATATTTCATGTTGATGGCGGATTGGTAAGCTAAACCAAGGGTTAAGTCTTGGGTGATATCAAAATAACCACCTAGGTTAAAGCCCCAGCCTAAGTCGGTAGACATACCGTTACCTACGTTAGCACCATTATTGTAGTTAATATCTAGCGCACCGTATTGAATTACCGGGGCAAAGCCTACGCCAAAGCGTTCGCTATTATAGGCAAGGGTGGGGGCAAATTTCATTAGCTGCAAATTACTGTAACCATTAAACAAGCCTGTACCATCGGGATAACCCCCGTTGTCACGGTAGTCCACACCCATACCGGCCGAGCCGAAAATGCCGACACCGAAGGTCCAGTTGTCGTTAATGCGCGTAGACAGGGAAACTTCCGGGATAATATTGGTATCGTTTGCGCTGGTTTGTGAGGCTTGTTGTCCGGGAGGGGCGGCCACGTTGGTGGTGGCTTTAACCGAAGGTTTGAACAGCGTGCCGCCTATTGCGAACTCGGTACCTTGCGATTTGCCGATCAGCGCCGGGTTGGTGAGCGCGTTTTCAGAGCCGAAAAAAGCAGCCGTACCTGTACCACCTAAGGCACGTGCTTGTGCGCCAAGACCAATAAGGTTGTCGCCATTAGTGGCAAGTACCGGTTGCGACATAAGCGCAGTGGCAGTGATGGCAAGAGCAAGTTTGGTTTTTTTCATTGTTGGGTATCCTTCTTTAGTAATCTTCTGTAACCGTTTTTTGTCATTTACGCGGGATATTTCCCGTTGCGCAAACTATCGCGCAATTAGTGAAAAAAAGATAATTCAAAATTTTTTATGGGTTATTTGTGGATTTAATGTCGAATAAGTTTTTGATAATAAAATAAAATCCTTATATTTAAATAAGGATGCACGCATAAAAGTTTTCGATGAACTACGTGCGCTGATGTGAGTGTTTGGTGTATAAAAAAACCACCAAGCCTGCAGACGTGGTGGTTTCGTTTATCGCTGATCGTTTTTAGATCACCGAGGAGGTATTTACTAAATTGCTGTTAAATAGGTGTTGGCTGATAACAAAGGCTTAGAAATCGCCGCTAGCGCCTTTTTCCATCATTTCCCACATGGCATCACGCACAGCCATAGTTAATTCTTTTAACTCCGGCGGCATTTTTTTGCCCATTTTCACCATCATGTCCATGTTCATGGTATAGAGGTGAAGGCCATCTTCTTGTTCAACAATCGTAATGCGGCATGGCAGCATCGCCCCCATTGCAGGGCTGAAATTGAGCATATGACGGGCTGTTTCAGGGTTACAGAACGAAACAACGTGTACCACGCCGGATTCAATACCGCGTGCGTTCAACTCTTTTGATAGTGGCAGTTCACCAACGTTCATCAGTCCGGGTGTTTCAATCGCTACGTTGTTAAAGGTGTCGATTACATCCTCGAGCGCTAGACCTTCTTTTACTTTGCGATGCCATACCACAGCATAGCCAATATCGCCTTCGCTTTCGACCCAGCGATCCCAGATTTCGTTAAAGGTGTCCCAAGCGCCGTCTTCTAAATTGCCTGCCGCTTTCATCGTGCCGCAGCCTGACATAAGGGCGATAAGCCCCGCTAAAAATCCTACTTTTAACATGGTGATGGTTTTCATGGTGTGATCCTCATAATGGTGGTCATCTTAATCTTGAACACGCGTTTAGGTGTGTTCAGCTTGGTTTCGGCAATAAGGTTACTCTTCTATTTTGCAAAAGAGAAAATCAATTTTTTTGGCCGCGAATAATAAAATTTTATTAGTAAATGTTAATGTACTAATATTAGCAGCGGCTAATATAGCATAAACCCAAGCTGTTTCAAGTGTTCATTGAGCTGGGTGTGCGGTGTGATTGCAAGTCGATGCTGAGCCCATTCGCGGCGTATCGGGTAGTGGCGGCGATAGTCTTCAAATGCCTGTTGTACCTGTGCAATGTCTGGGTTGCGCAGGGCGATGTCGTCTTGCTGGATGTCATAAGTTTGTTTAATAATTTGCGCCAGCATAGTTTGCAGGTCTGCTGGTTCAGGAACGATTAGTGGGGCGGGGGCGGGTGGAAGTTGACTGCGCCAGTGCGTTTGGGGGGCGATGTGCCAGTGCTGGCAAAGTTGTTGGTACACCATTAAGCTGCCATTGATTTTGGCTTCGAGTGAGTGACCAGCAATATGTGGGGTAGCGATGTCTGCTTGTTGATACAGCGCGCCATTAATAAAAGGCTCGTTTTGCCAGCAGTCGATAATATTGGCTTGTGTTTGACTGGTTAACCAAGCCTGCTCGTCTATAATACCGCCGCGCGCGGCGTTAATCAGGATGGCTTGTGGACGCATTAAACGCAAATTGGTTGCATTAAGCAGGTGATGGGTTGGATAGTCGCCGCTGGTTGTAAGCGGGGTGTGAACGCTAATGATGTCGGCTTGCGTTAAGAGTTCTTCGAGTGGACTAAAGCCTTGCTCACCTTCGATTGTGGCGCGGGGCGGGTCGTTAAGTAAGCAATGTAAACCGAGGCTTTGGGCTTTTTGTGCGAGCAGACGGCCAACATGACCAACACCAATAATGCCGAGCGTTTTGCTTTGTAAGTCAAATTGTTGCTGTTGAGCTAGGTGGAACAGCGCGGTGATGACGTATTCGGCAACGGAGTTGGCATTACAGCCTTGCGCCGAATAAAATCGAATGCCTTGTTGCGCTAGCCAGGTTTGATCGATATGGTCGAGTCCTACGACGGTGCTGCCGACAAATTGTACGTTTGAGTTTTGAAGCAAGGCGGCATTCACTTGGGTGCGCGAGCGTACAATAAGGGCATCGGCGTGTTTAACGCGTTCCGCATTAATGTCGCGCCCAGGGAGGCACTCTATGGTGCCAAGCTGGCCGAAAAGCGCATCTGCATAGGGTACAGCATCGTCAATGACGAGGTGTTTGGTTGGCATAGGGTCTCCGAATAGTTAAAACGGTGGGATTAAGTGCGCCGTTGGAATTGGTCGTTCCATTTTTAGGGGCGCAAATTAGCGTTATAAAGGATAGCGTATGATTAAAAAAACGCAATCGACGTATATTGATGGCCCAGTTGGGCGTATTGAAACGCGTATTGGGCGTAAGCCACGTCAGGATAAAGCAACCGGTTTGGTTGTGTTGTCGCATCCACATCCGCAGTTTGGCGGCAGCATGGATAACAAGGTGTTGACGACTTTGGAAAAAGCGTTTGCCGATAATGGTTGGCAAACGCTGGCGTTTAATTTTCGCGGTGTCGGGGGGAGCGATGGGGCGTATGACGGCGGGGTGGGAGAGCAGGCAGACTTGGTGGCGGTGGTCGAGTGGGCAACCATGATTTGGGGCGTGCAGCCGTTGGCGTTAGCTGGATTTTCATTTGGCAGTTACATTAGCTTGAAACAAGCACAGCGATTAGGCGTACAGCGTTTGGTAACCGTTGCTCCGCCGGTCAATTTATA
>JAVETW010000054.1:0-1816 GCA_034005865.1 Thiomicrospira sp.
ATAGCTGGTTTAACAAATCGCCTGTTGGCGCCGCTAGCGCGCTATATTTTTTGCGGATTTGAACAAACATCATTAAAAGGCTCTAAAGTCGAAGTTATCGGCAATCCGGTGAGGGCTGAAATTGAAACGCTTACGCCATTGACGGCACCTTTAGTGCGCCATATTTTAGTTATCGGTGGCAGTCGAGGCGCGCGTGCGCTGAACGAAACCGTCCCGCAAGCGCTTGCGCAAATCGATCAAGCCGAGCGCCCGAGTGTGTTGCACCAAACAGGACAGGGTGACGTGGCGGCAACGCAGGCTCGTTATCACGCGTTGGGCGTGCAGGCAAATGTGGTGCCATTTATTGATAATATGGCGCAGGCCTATCAACAAGCAGGTTTAGTGATTGCGCGCTCGGGCGCGTTCACCGTTTCTGCGTTAATGTTTGCCGGGCGCCCAGCGATTTTGGTGCCTTTTCCGTTTGCCGTGGACGATCATCAAACCGCGAATGCGCAGGTGATGGTTGAGCTCGATGGCGCAACGTTGATACAACAAAACGCGCTAGACGCGGCGTCGCTGGCGCAAGCGATTCAAAGCAAATTAGATAGCCCCGATACGCTTGCCGCCTCCCAACGTTTATATCAAGCGGCACAACGCCAAAGCGCTCAGCGCTTGGTTGCCCGCGTCACGCGACTGATTTAGCCCCTTGTTTCAGGATGCTTGCTGTCTTCAAAAGTAGCAGGCCTGCAAAAGGATGAGGGCGGTTATGCCCTCAACTCTAATGACCACCTAGCGGCTTTGTGGTTAAATGGTACGCCCAGTCTATGGAAAACCACGCCGATGAAAAAAGACATGATCAGCAAAGATGTCGCCACCTACTTGCTGGGTTTGCACATCAGCGAGATAGAATTTGTGCAACAAGAAATGTTGCGCGTGGAAAAACGCGAAGCCGATACCGTATTGCTGTGTAAAATTAACGACTCCCCCGCAATTTTGCACCTAGAATTTCAAAACAATAACGACAGCAGTATGCCTATCCGTATGCTGCGCTACTTTACCGATATACGTCAGCGCTACAATAAACGCCCGATATATCAATATGTTATCTACATCGGCAAACACGCGCTCAATATGTCTGACCATTTGCGCGAACAAAGTTTAGAATATCGCTACAACCTAGTTGATATGCACAAGATTGATTGCGAAACCCTGCTAGCGCTTGATAACCCGGATGCGCTGGTGCTCGCGGTACTTTGCGACTTTAAAGAAAAAAACGAAAAAGACGTACTCACTTACATCGTGCAACGTCTAAACCAACTGGTCGGGAATGATAGTCATGGGCTAGGGCACTATATGCTCATGCTTGAAACCCTATCCGAAAACCGCCAACTGCAACACACGTTAGAAGAGGTAGAAGCCATGTTAAGAGAAACATCCCTAAAAAGCCTGCCCAGCTACAATATCGGCCTAAAGTACGGCAAGCTTGAAGGCTTACAGCAAGGTATTGAACAAGGTATTGAGCAAGGTATTGAGCAAGGTATTGAGCAAGGTATTGAGCAAGGTAAACTCAATACCGCGATTGAAATGATTGCCGAATTTGGCTTATCTGTGGAAAGTGTTGCCAAAAAACTCAACCTGCCGTTGGATGAACTCATGCAACGCCTAAATCAACTCAACAAACACTAATCCCTGCTAAAACGCACTTAAAACAACCTTTCTCTAGTTACCAAGTTATACGTGATAACCAGCGTAGGTCGGATTAGGTCGAAGCACGTAATCCGACATTTCCCGGTTCTAAACTTAAAATTCTTCGTGCCTTCGTGTCTCTGTGGTGAAT
>JAVETW010000054.1:1826-18292 GCA_034005865.1 Thiomicrospira sp.
TGATAACCAGCGTAGGTCGGATTAGGTCGAAGCACGTAATCCGACATTTCCCGGTTCTAAACTTAAAATTCTTCGTGCCTTCGTGTCTCTGTGGTGAATTTACATGAATTCTTTCACGGTCTAAGGAGCATGGCAACGAGAGGCTTGGGAACGAGAAAAAGTTATACGTGATAACCAGCGTAGGTCGGATTAGGTCGAAGCACGTAATCCGACATTTCCCGGTTCTAAACTTAAAATTCTTCGTGCCTTCGTGTCTCTGTGGTGAATATGCGCCATTCTTCTCCCGCTACACGCTGTTGCATAAAAACAACACAAGTTTTTTTTGTGGTTTTTCCGTTTGCAAGGCTTGCGCCTGCTAAATCAAATCTATACATTACCCAACAAGCCTGCACAAGTAGGCAAAGTAAAAACAATTAACTCTAACTAAATTAGGAAGACAGCATGAAAAAGAACATTCTAGCTATCGCTATCGCTTCTGCCGTTGCAACGCCAGTTGCATTCGCTAACGCACCAACCGTTTACGGCCAATTCAACATGGCTGTTGAGTTTAAAAACGAAGAAGGTAACAACGTTGTTCACCGTAACTCTCGCGTGGGTATCAAAGGTTCTGAAGACCTAGGTAACGGCTTAAAAGCGGTTTACCAAGCTGAAGGTACTTTGGCAAACTCTGGCCGTAACGGTAACTGGTCAAACACTTTCGCATTTGACCGTAACACCTTTGCTGGTTTAGCTGGTGGTTTCGGTACCGTAGTTATGGGTCGTCATGACACCCCACTACGTATGATCCAGCCAAACGATGGTTTCGCAGATTCTTTGTTAGGCGGTAACAACCGTTCAGCGTTCACTGGTTTAAGAACTTCTGGTGAAGATCGTTTAGATAACGTATTAGCGTACATCTCTCCATCATTCGGTGGTGTTCAGTTCGCTATTGCTGGTTCAAGTGCAACTTCTGGTTCTAAAACAAACACTACAAATCCTACAACTGGTATTACCACTGTAAATGATGATGCAGATCGTTCAAGCATCGCAGGTGCTTACTCAGCGTCTTTGTCTTATGGTTCTAAGAAAGAAGGTATCTACGCAGCGGCCGCTTTCACGCATGTTGATTCGAACAAAGTTAATGGTGTTTCTTCTAACACCAAACGTGAAAACATTCGTGCTACCGTTCAATGGAACAAGTCTGGTTTATTGTTAAACGCGATGTATAACAACCTAACTTATGGTTCACAAACTACCGCATACCGTGACCAAAACGAAGGTAACGCTTATACTTTCGGTGCTGCTTACAAAGTGGGTGCGTTCACTCCTCGTGCTAAAGTTGCATTAACTCAATACAAAGCGCGCGTTGGTGCAGGCTCTACTGAGTGGAAAAAAGACGCTATGTCTTATGCTTTAGGTGTTGACTATGCACTTGGCAAAAACACCAAGGTGTATGCTGAATACGCAAACCTAGACAAGCACAACCGTGCATTTACAACCACTAAGAAAAACGGTGAGCGCACTGATTCTAACGCGTTCTCAGTTGGTTTCTTCCACAAGTTCTAATCCAACCCTGTCGTAAGACAGAATTGGTTTAAACCCAAAAACCCCGCCGTCAAACGCGGGGTTTTTTGCTTTGTGATACTATATGTAACTAGCAAGATGGGAGTAGGCAAATGAGTATGATGATTTCTGAAGTGTATGATGCCTTTATTGCCGCCGGTGCGCCGGAAGACAAGGCCAAAAAAGCCGCCGAAGCGATTGCAAATTATGAAACGCGTTTTAATAAAATTGACCTGCAGTTGCATTTATTAAAATGGATGGTGGGTTTTAACTTGGCCTTTACCATGGCGATTGTGTATAAATTGTTTTTTGCTTAATCTACACCAAACCCTGCTCAATCGCGGAGTTTTTGCTTTGTGGTATGATGTTTTCATGTTGAGTTTAGACTGGAGGAGGGTGTTGTGTCTGTCATTACGTTTGATACTTTGGCTTATGCTAAAAAATTAAAGTCTGCCGGTTTTACTGAACAGCAAGCCGAAGTTCAGGCTGAAGCTTTGGCCGATATTATTGAAGATCAAATGGCCAGTAAGCATGATTTAAAGTCGCTTGAAACGGTGTTTGCCTATGAACTTAAACAGGCTGAAATGCGCTTAACGATACGATTAGGTGCCATTATTGTTGGCGCTGTGGGCGTATTTGCTACCTTGGTAAAGTTTTTATAATCCGCATTCGTGGTGAAGCTCAATCTAAAACCCCGCCCTAAACGCGGGGTTTTTGCTTGGTGGTATGCTGTGCATAATTAAACTTGTAGTTTCGTAGATTAGCGAAGCCTAATCTAACATTCTAACGTCAACCATCTAATTGTCGGCTTACGCAAGCTAAACCGACCAACGCCGTCAAACGCGGGGTTTTTGTTTTGTGGTAAGATAAACCGCTATTTACTGCGGAGCGATTACATGGCTACCATTACATTTGATACACTTGAACTGACTGATATTCTTAAGAAAACCAATATCCCACCCGAACAGGCCGAAGCAATTGTTAGAGCGATAGCAAAAGCTCAAGATGGCATAGTGACTAAAGATTATTTGGATTACAGAATCGATAAACTGGATATTAAAATAACGTTTTTACAGTGGGTATTGGCAATGAATACGGCTGCATTACTCGCGCTTGTAGGCAAGTTGCTTTTTTCGTAATGTATCGCTAATCTAGGCAAACCCCGCCTAATCGCGGGGTTTTTTGCTTTGTGGTAAGATGTTATCAATGTGATGATATCGGAGTCAGTAAATGAGTACTATGATTATTGAAGTTTACAATGCTTTTAAAAAAGCAGGCGTGCCTGAAGATGATGCGATTGCCGCCGCAAAAGCCTTATCTGATGATAATCTTGCAACGAAAGGCGATGTTCAGATTCTAAAGACCGAAATGCTTCTTTTGAAATGGATGGTAGGCTTTAACTTGGCGTTCACCATGGCGATTGTCTATAAGTTGTTTTTTGTCTAGTTTCCTGCGTCATTGATACCTAAGTCTGCACAGCCAGCGTTAAGCAAGCCCCGCCTAAACGCAGGGTTTTTGTTTTGTGGTATGGTGTTGCCAAGTTTAGTTTTTATTGGAGTAGGGCGTTATGTCTGTCATTACGTTTGATACGTTAAAGTTTGTAAAAACACTGCGGTCTTCAGGTATGAGTGAGGAGCAAGCCGAAGCGATTGCGAACGCGGTTAAAGATGCGCAAGAAACTCAGCTTGTGACTAAGTATGATTTACAAAAAGAGTTTGAGCCTGTTCGTAAAGAATTGCTACTCATTAAGTGGATGATCGGACTTGTTATCGCAATCCAGGTTGTACCGTTACTCCAGTTTTTATTAAAAGTTTAGTGTTTGATTGTTGTTTTGGTGATGAATCTGCCGAGTAGCTGTCGTAAACCCCGCCTAATCGCGGGGTTTTTGCTTTGTGGTAAACTATGATGAGTATCAAAATGGGTTATCTGCAAGATGGGAGCGTGCAATGAGTATAATAATTTCTGAAGTATATGATGCCTTTATTGCTGCGGGAACGCCGGAGGAGAAGGCCAAAAAAGCCGCTGAGGCAATGGCAAACTATGAAGCGCGATTTAATAAAATTGACTTGCAATTGCATTTATTAAAATGGATGGTGGGGTTTAACTTGGCGTTCACCATGGCGATTGTGTATAAGTTGTTTTTTGTCTAGTTTTTTGTCGTTCCCACGCAGACGAGGCTGTGGAAGGATTCATGTAATTCACCACAAGAGATACAGGGTCACGAAGAATTTTAGAATAAAGAGACCTAAACGTTGAAAATCTTCGTGTTCTTCGTGGTTAAAAACATGGCTTGCACTGTTTCTCGTTCCCACGCTCCTGCGTGGGAATGTAGACCTTTCTGAATTTCCTAGCCGCACGGCGTTCCCAATAAGACAGTTTCGTAGGTTAGATTGGCGAAGCGTAATTTAACATTCTAACGTCAACCATCTAATTGTCGGCTTACGCAAGCTAAGCCGACCTACTGGGCGGGGGAGTAAAACAATCCAATAAAAATCTTCGTGTTCTTCGTGGTTCAAAACAATCGATTTGCACGGTAAATCTAACAAACTTCGGGCTTTGAATCGGGAATGTCGGATTACGTGCTTCGCGCTAATCCGATCTACGCCGTCAAACGCGGGTTTTTTTGCTTTGTGGTATGATGTATAAAATTAAACGTTTGCACCGGAGGTTTATTATGAGTGCATTGCTGACATTTGATACGCTTGAGTATGCGGAGTTGTTGCGTAAAAACGGTTTTTCTGATCAGCAAGCAAAGGTTTTGGCTGAGTTACAGAAAAAAACCTTTGCTGAGGCATTAGAAACGCAACTTGCCACTAAATCGGATATTCACGGCATTAAAAATGACATTATGAACACCAAGCTTGAAATGATTAAGTGGACACTTGCGTTACTCTTAGCCCAAACCGGATTAATTATCGCAGCGTTTAAATTGTTGGCTTAGTTTTAACTATCTCGCCAGCTCCGCCTCGCTATGCCCCGCCGAAGTCGTCGGGTTTTTTCTCGTTCCCACGCTCCTGCGTGGGAATGTAGACCTTTTTAAATTTCCTAGCCGCACGGCGTTCCCAATAAGACAGTTTCGTAGGTTAGATTGGCGAAGCGTAATCTAACATTCTAACGTCAACCATCTAATTGTCGGCTTACGCAAGCTAAGCCGACCTACAAAAACTTTGTAGTATGTTTCCATGTTGAGTTTAGACTGGAGTAGGGTGTTATGTCTGTCATTAGGTTTGATACTTTTAATTCGTTCCCACGCAGGAGAGGCCGCGAAAAAGAGGCCGCGAAAAATTTATTATTTCACCCCGCGCATGAAAAGGTTTATACCTGTCTTAAATTTTTTATTTCCCTTCGCCGTTTTTGTTGTCGTTATGAGCCCCTGAGCCAGTGCGAGTAGGACGCTTGTTCTTTTTTGTGTGTTACGCTTCGCTAAATTAATGTTGCTTTGTATAGGTTTTGTCTGTTTTGTGTATAATCCTAGGTGGGAGGAGGGTATGGCATTATTCGATAGGCCGTCGGTGCAATTAGTGTGGTTTAAGCGCGATTTACGCTGGGCGGATCACGCGCCTTTGTGGTTGGCGGCGCAGCAAGGCGCGGTGTTGCCGCTGTATGTGTTTGAGCCGGATTATTGGGCGCAAGCTGATTCCGCTTTTCGTCATTGGCGTTTTATTGCCGACTGTTTGATTGAACTGGATGACGCATTGCGTGCGTTAGGGCAGGGTTTAGTTTTTGAGGTGGGAGAGATCGTAACGGTTTTGCAGCGTTTGCAGGCCTGCTATCGGATAGAGGCGGTTTGGTCGCATCAGGAAACGGGGAACGATTGGACTTTTCGGCGTGATAAAGCGCTGGCGCAGTATTTGAAGCGCCAAGGCATCGGTTGGCATCAAATTGCGCAACAGCCGATTATGCGAGGGGCTTCAAGCCAACGCGATGGCTGGCAAGCGCAGGCCGAAAGGTTTTTTAACCAGGCCTGCTATCCTACGCCTTCGCGGTTGCCTTCGCTGGTTAGCCCCCCTTGTTTAACCTCGGCGATATTAAATGAGGCGGTGGCGGGGTATTTGCCCGCGCCCTTATCGCCGTGTGAGCAGATTCAACCCGGCGGTCGTTCACGCGGGCAACGGCGTTTACATCAGTTTTTACAACGTCATATTGGCGAGTATTTGGCGCATTTGGCGAAACCGATGGCGGCGCGTCAAAGTAGTTCGCGTTTAAGTGCGCATTTGGCTTGGGGCAGCTTGTCGATACGTGAAGTGATACAGGCGGCTCAACAAGCAAAGGCTTGGGTTTCTGTGCGTCATGCGCGCAGTTTGTCGGCGTTTATTTCGCGTTTGCATTGGCAAAGTCATTTTATGCAGAAGCTGGAAAGTCAGCCTTCGCTGGAATTTAAATGTTTGCAGTCGATGACTGAAACCTTGCGCAGTGAATGCAATGACGTTTATTTGCAGGCCTGGTTATGGGGGCAAACCGGCGTGCCGTTGGTGGATGCGTGTATGCGTTGTTTGCGGCAAACGGGTTGGTTGCCGTTTCGGATGCGGGCGATGGTGATGTCGTTTGCCAGCTATCATTTGTGGTTAGATTGGCGCGATACCGCGCCTTTGTTGGCGCAGTTGTTTACCGATTATGAACCGGGGATTCATTATAGTCAGGTGCAAATGCAGTCCGGCACGACCGGAATCAACGCGATGCGGGTGTATAACCCGGTGAAACAATCGCGCGACCATGATGCACAAGGCGAGTTTATTCGCTTATGGTGTCCTGAACTGGCGGGCTTGGGGGCGGATTGGATTCATGATCCTTGGGCGTGTCCGTCGCCTTGGTTGGCGCAGGCGCAGGTGGTGTTGGGGCAAACTTATCCTTGGCCGATTGTGGATTTGGAGCAGGCGGCACGCCAGGCAAAACAACGCTTGGCACAGGTGCGCAGACAGCCTGAAGCGAAGGCGCAAGCGCGACGGGTGTATCAACAGCATGGTAGTCGGTCACGGCGGTCTAAAGTGCGCGCACAGTCCAGCCATGACGCGCAATTATCCTTGTTTGATGAAATGGAATAATGCAAACCGATGGCTGAGGCTAGGGTGTGTTGATGTTTCGATGTAACTGGTTGATAAATAAAGCGTGGTTTCAAGTAATAACGGCAATTTAAATTTACGCTGTAAACAAGCATCTTCAAAAAACAATGACTTAATACTTAAAAAACTTCACTTAAAAAACTTCACTTAAAAAACTTCACTTAAAAAACTTCACTTAAAAAACTTCGTGTTCTTCGTGTCCTTCGTGGTTCCAAAATGAATAGTCAATAGTCTCTGGTGTAGGGTGAAAAAAACTGATTTACCGATTAAGTGGTGTGCGGTGTGTCAACGTCCGTTTACCTGGCGTAAAAAATGGCGCAAAGACTGGGCGCAGGTGCGTTATTGCTCGCAACGCTGTCGCCGTCAGCGCACGAAGATAACAGGACGAAACGATGATTAGAACCTTGGCGATTGTGTTAGGCGACCAGCTGAATTTGGATTCGGCGCTGTTTGATGGTTTAGACCCGCAGCAGGATGCGATTTGGATGGCGGAAGTGGTTGAGGAATCGACACACGTGCCTTCGCACCCGCAACGGATTGTGTTGTTTTTAAGTGCGATGCGTCATTTTGCCGCACAGTTGCGTGACCAGGCCTGGTGTGTGCATTATCAAACGTTGGACGATAAAACCTATGCCGATTTTGAGCAGGCGTTAAGCGACTTTTTGCATCAGGTAAGTGTGCAACAAGTGCAGGTGGTTTTGCCGGGCGAAGCGCGGGTGTTGCATAGGTTGAAAGCGGCGTGTGAGGCGCATCAGATTCGCCTAAATGTGTTGGCCGATCGGCATTTTATGGCATTACCCGGGGAGTTTAAAACCTGGCTGGCACAGCGTAAGAAACCGACGATGGAATATTGGTATCGGGCGCTACGTCAGCGCACGGGGATTTTAATGCAGTCGGGAAAACCCGTCGGCGGACGTTGGAATTATGATGCGGATAACCGTGAGGCCTTTGCAAAACAGGGGCCGCCGCCGCTGACACCGCCGTCGCGCTTTGAGCCGGATGCGCTGACGCAAGCGGTGATGGCGTTGGTTGCGCAACGTTTTGGCGAGCATGCGGGAAATTTAAACGGTTTTGATTGGCCGGTGACACGCGAACAGGCGTTGTGTGCGCTGGACGATTTTGTGCGTCATCGGTTGGCGTTATTTGGTCGTTTTCAAGATGCCATGTGGCCTAACCAGGCCTGGTTGTTTCATTCGTTGCTGTCTGCGGCGTTAAATGTGAAGTTATTAAATCCGCGTGAAGTGATTCAGGCAGCGCTAGAGGCGTACGAAGCGGGGGCGGTACCTTTAAATGCGGTCGAAGGGTTTGTGCGTCAAATTTTGGGCTGGCGCGAGTATGTGCGCGGTTTGTATTGGGCGTATCAAGGCGAATGGTTGCAGTGGAATGCTTTGGCGGCGCAAGCCGATTTACCGCGTGTTTATTGGCATGGCGACACGGACATGGCGTGTATGCGAGAGGCGGTTGGTCAGGTATTGCGCTACGGGTATGGGCATCATATTCAGCGTTTGATGGTCACCGGGTTGTTTGCGCTATTGTGGGGGGTGCAACCGAAACAGGTGCATGAATGGTATTTGGCGATGTTTGTTGATGCGATTGCGTGGGTGGAAATGCCAAATGTGATCGGCATGAGTCAGTTTGCCGATGGCGGGTTGATGGCGAGTAAGCCTTATATTGCCAGCGGACAATATATTCATAAAATGTCGGGTTATTGCGCGGAATGTCGCTTTAATCCAAAGCAGGCGGAAGGGGCGCAGGCTTGTCCGTTTACTACGCTTTATTGGGCGTTTATTGACCGTCACCAGGCCTGGTTAAGCACGCATCCGCGCTTGGCGATGCAGGTGAAGCATTGGTTAAATATGAGCGCGCAAAAGCGTGAGGCCATTCTCCGGCAGGCACAGGATTTGAGGCGGAATATGGCGTAAAAATGGTATCATGGCGCATCAAAAGCAGACACAAAGGACGCGATGGCATGAAAGCTTATTTGGATTTATTGCAGCATATTATCGAAAATGGCGTGCAAAAAGGCGATCGAACCGGAACGGGTACGCTGTCCGTTTTCGCGTATCAAATGCGCTTTGATTTACAGCAAGGATTTCCCCTGCTCACGACTAAAAAACTGCATCTGCCGTCGATTATTCACGAATTGCTGTGGTTTTTAAGTGGCGAGACGAACATTGATTATCTTAAACAGCACAATGTACGCATTTGGAACGAATGGGCAACCGAATCCGGTGAAATCGGCCCGCTGTACGGTAAACAATGGACGGCTTGGCAAACGCCTGGCGGCGAGACAATTAATCAAATTGCGCAAGTGATTGACACGCTAAAAACCAATCCTAATAGTCGGCGTATGATTGTCAGCGCGTGGAATCCGGCCGATTTACCCGACGAATCCGTTAGCCCGCAACAGAATGTTGAAAACGGCAAAATGGCGTTGGCCGCCTGTCACGCATTTTTTCAGTTCTACGTCGCCGAGGGGCGTTTATCTTGTCAACTCTATCAGCGTAGCGCCGATACGTTTTTGGGTGTGCCGTTTAATATTGCCAGTTATGCGTTATTAACTCATATGGTGGCGCAACAAACAGGCTACGAAGTCGGTGAGTTTATTTGGACCGGCGGCGATGTGCATTTATATAATAATACCCTCGAACAAACTAAAATCCAGCTCCAACGTGAACCTTATCCCTTGCCGCGTTTACATATAAAACGCAAACCGAACTCTATTTTCGATTATCAATTTGAGGATTTTGATATTCTCGATTATCAAGCCCATCCGCATATCAAAGCGCAGGTGTCGGTATGAAAAAGCCGGTTATTTCGATGATTGTGGCGATGGCAAAAAATCGCCTGATAGGGCAAGATAATCAAATGCCTTGGCATTTACCCGATGACCTTAAATACTTTAAAGCGCAAACCTTAAATAAACCCATCTTAATGGGGCGCAAAACCTTTGAATCCATTGGGGCCAAACCGCTTCCTAAACGGCGAAATATCGTTATTACCCGTGATAAACAGTTTCAGGCCGACGGTATCGAAATATTTGATAATTTAGACAGTGCGTTAGCGGCATTAAATAATGAAAATGAAATTATGATTATCGGCGGTGCGCAAATTTATCAGCAAATGCTCGATAAAGCGCATCGGCTTTATATAACCGAAGTTGCGGTTGAGTTAGAAGGCGATGCCTATTTTCCTCAATGGAATCAGCAGGCCTGGTTAGAAACAAAACGTGTACACCATTCGGCAGATGCAAGTCATGCTTATGCCTTCGATTTTGTTGAATATCAACGTATCTGATGTGCGTTAAATAGGTGTTTATAATTCGAGTGCAACAAAAAAAGGTGCAAAAAACGCGCCTTAAGCATTAACACCTTGGCGCGTTTGAGGTACATCTGTAGTCTGAATTTAGGGAGAAGACGAAGGTCGGATTAATCGCGAATTAATAAGTCGTCTTTATTTCCGCCACGATCTAAATGCGCTTGCATCCATGCTGGCGCGCGCCCGCGACCCGTCCACACCAAGCTTGCATCATGCGGATCACGGTATTTTGGCGCCACCTTATTTTCAGAACCCTTACGCTTTTTATTAGCGTCCATACCTAAAACTTCTTCCAACGTTAAACCCGATTGCGCCGCCAAAGCTTTAAATTGGTTCATTAACGCTTTTTTCTCTTCTTTTTGCTTCGCCTCAATCTCGTTGTCGATAAACTCGCGTAAATCAATCAAATCTTGAACAGAAAGCTGACGAATGGAATCATGAATCATAGGGGTACTCCAATTAGATTGTAAAAAATAGGCTCAAATATATTAACGTAAAAAAACCACCCCTACAAATGATTTAGAATAGATTTAACAGAATAAAAACCGCTAATATCAAACTGATTCAAAAAGGTTAAATAAAAAGGGGTCATAATGAATAAATCAACCAGATTAATACAGTTACGCTTGCAACTGCAAAACATGACCAAGCCATTGACATTAAATGAGATCGCCATTGAGCTTGGATGCAGCGAAAAGACAATTAGACGAGATGTTCAGGCTCTAGAATCAATATTTGATGCGCCTTGGTCGGTGCATCAGAATCAAGTGATTTGGAAAAAACCCAGAAGTCATGTTATTCATTTGGATGGCTATTGGTTTTCAACGCAAGAACTGCTGGCGCTGCTTGCTTTTCATAATACGATGGCGCAATTAACGCAAGGTGTCCTTAGCCGCGAGCTAGCCCCTTTTAAAAAGAAAATACTTCAACTGCTTGGAAAACAATCTAAAGGCACGTTATTAGACGAGAAAATAAAACTCATCCAAAAAGCGGCACGCACGGTTGATGAGAAGGTGTTTAATCAAATTGTTCAAGCATTACATGATAACAAGCGATTAGATATTACGTATTGGAGTCGGCGTGAGGATCAGTTTTCTCATCGCCAAATATCTCCCCTGCAACTCGTTCGCTATCGAGATAACTGGTTGGTTGACGCTTGGTGTCACGAAAAAAATGGGATTAGAACGTTTGCTCTAGATGGCATAAAAAAGGTGAGTCTTTTAGCCTTAGAGTGTCAACTAGTCCAGCAAGGTGTATTGCAATCACACTTTGAAAATAGTTACGGCATTTTTTCTGGGCAGGCAGATAGCAAGGTAACACTAAAATTCAGTCCGTTTATCGCCCGTTGGATTCAGTTTGAATCATGGCATCCACAACAAGAAGCATATTGGGATCAAGAAGGGTATTTCTACCTTGTTATTCCATATTCTCAGGACATCGAATTGATACGCGATATTCTCAAGCATGGCGTAGAGGTTGAGGTCATATCCCCTAAAATCCTTCGAGAAAAAGTACGAATACAATTGGAAAAATCCTTAGAGGTTTACTCTAGGGACAAAATCTGTCCTTGAGTGTCGTGCTGCAGAAAATTTAATCTACTTATGGTGTTAGTATGTTTTCTGTAAGTCGTTTCTTTATCTGTGGTGAGGGGTGTATTTATCAGGTTTGTTGTTGATTGATGGAAGCTTCAACTGGCGATTCCATACAAAATGCCCCCGATGTTGAGTGTTCGCCCCGCCGGAACGCATGCAGAAAGTAAAGCATTAACATTAAAATTAAATAGAACTTGATTTTAGGTTGCGAGGTGTTTTATAGTTCAAGTGTCGCGAATGTTAATTTGTGTGGATTGAAACTATTTAATTTTTATGTGTGAGTAAGGTTGCAAGTTTTTTGTAACCTTTTGATAAATTAAAATAGGAATTTGCTTCGTGACGACTAAAGAAAATTACAATTTTATTGCGCACCCTTCCGAGCAGGGAGATGATCAAGGCTTAGACGATCATTTACTATCTGTTGCTAGCTTATCAGCTACTCTTGCAAAAAAAATTCAGTTAGAGCGTTCTGGTTATGCCATTGGTTTATTGCATGATTTTGGTAAGTACAGCCTATCTTTTCAAAAGTATTTACGTTCAGCCGTCGGGCGTATTGATCCTGATTCTGAAGACTACCTTGATCCTGTTACTCATAAGGGGCATATAGACCATTCGACAGCAGGTTCTCAGTATTTATTTCATTCATTAGCAAATGATTTTAAAGTTGAGGGTCAGGTTGCAGCACAAGCCTTATCGCTCTGTATTGCCTCGCATCACAGTGGTTTAATTGATTGTTTTAAGCTGGATGGTACCAATCAGTTTGTTAAGCGAATTAAAAAATCGGATGATAAAACGCGTCTTCAAGAGTGTCTGCAAAATGCCTCTGATACGTATTGCGAGAATCTAAAATCCCATCTTACTAGAGATTTGGTCCAGGAGTTTATTGAGCAGTTTAAGCGAGTTAGTGAGGATCAAGGTCATTCTTGCATTTCGGCATTTAATAAGGGGTTTCTAGTTAGGTTTCTGTTTAGTTGCTTGATTGATGCTGACCGCATCAATAGTGCGGATTTCGAAATGCCTGAAAACACTGAAAGGCGGTTTAAAAAACCTCAGTGGGATACAGCTATCCAGCGTTTGGAAAATACGCTGAACGAATTTAAATCAAGCTCGCAAAAAGACCCGGTATCACCGATACGCGAAAAAATTTCTGATGATTGTTTTCAGCGGGCTTGCGAGAAACAAGGTTTGTATTCTTTAACCGTGCCGACGGGTGGCGGCAAAACCTATGCCAGTTTGCGTTATGCATTGCATCATGCCAAGCATCACGGGCTTGATCGAATAATTTATATCATTCCCTACACGTCGATAATTGAACAGAATGCTCAAGCAATTAGAGCTGTAATTGAACATGAATCGGATGAATTTCCTTGGGTACTAGAGCATCATTCTAATTTAGAACCTGAACACCAGACCTGGCACAACAAAATAGCCAGTGAAAACTGGGACTCGCCAATTGTTTTAACAACCATGGTTCAGTTTTTAGAGGTTTTGTTTGCGGGAGGAACAAGTCGCGCACGACGCTTACATCAATTGGCTAATGCGGTTCTTATTTTTGATGAAATTCAAACCTTGCCAGTTAAGACCACACATTTATTCTGTAATGCCCTTAATTTTTTGACTGACTATTGTGGCACAACCGCCCTGCTGTGTACGGCTACTCAGCCCTTGTTGAATAAGTTAAAACGTCCGGATAAAGGTCAGTTAAATCTTCTGCCTGAAAATGAGTTGATTAGTGATGTGAGTCAGTTGTTTGAAGATTTAAAGCGTGTAGAAGTCAAAAACCTATGTAAGTCACCCGGCTGGACAGCGGCAGAAATTTCAGACTTAGCCTATAAACAATTTGACGTTTTAGGCAGTTGCTTGGTAATCGTAAATACCAAGGATTGGACGAGTAAGCTGTATCAAGCATTGAAAAGCCAAGTGGATAGTAAAGCGCTTTTTATTCTAAGTACAAACCTTTGTCCGGCGCATCGCAAAGCGATCTTTACAGAAATAAAACAGCGTCTAAACGATGATTTACCGGTCTTGTGTATTAGTACTCAATTGATCGAGGCGGGTGTTGATGTCGATTTTGCGTCGGTTATTCGGTTTTCAGCTGGCTTGGACTCTATTGCACAAGCCGCAGGGCGTTGTAACCGTAATGGTAAACGTGCGTTATCCACAGTATATGTCGTGAATCCCGACGAAGAAAAAATAGATTTATTACACGATATTAAAGTAGGACGCGACAAAGCACGGTTAGTCCTAGATTCCGGTGTGCAAGATATTCTTTCACCCCAAGCCATGTCGCTGTATTTTGAGCATTATTTTTACCAGCCTGACCGTGAAAAACTAATGGTTTTCCCGTTAAAGAGTGATCCTGAAGAAAACATCCTAAATCTATTAAGTTCAAATGTAAATATTCCTGTGCACGGCCTTAAAAGCTCTCATTACCCATTTCTCAAACAGTCTTTTATGACCGCAGGTGAAGCCTTTGAAGCCATCGATTCACCCACAAAAGCCGTGATTGTGCCCTATGGTGATGGGCAAGCGGTTATTGCAGAGCTTTGCCGAATTGAAAAGAAATTTGATTTAAAAGCCTACAAAAAAGCCTTAAAACAAGCGCAACAATTCAGTGTAAATGTTTTTCCAAATGTCTGGAATCGGTTGCTTGATGCGCAGGCGATTGTCGAAATACAAGGAGAAGGTATCTATTACTTAAAAAATGAGCACTACAACAAAGAGTTTGGTCTGTCAGAACATGTGGTTTCGACAATGGCTAATGGCATTTTATGATTTTTGACACAGGAGGTTCACATGCACGAAACCCCAAAGAATACGGTCAGTTTTAAGGTAAGTGGGCGCTATGCGTTATTTACTGACCCAGTTACAAAAGTGGGTGGCGAAAAGTGTTCTTATCACATTCCGACCTACGAAGCGATTAAAGGCATTTTAAAGTCAGTTTATTGGAAGCCAACATTGATTTGGCATATCGATAAAGTGAGAGTTATGAAGCCTATGCGCACGCAAACTAAAGGAACGAAGCCTTTAGTTTGGGGGGGCGGTAATAGTTTGGCCATTTACACTTTCTTGCATGATGTTGAGTATCAAGTGCAAGCGCATTTTGAATGGAATGAACATCGTCCCGAGCTAGAGCGAGATCGTGTTGATGGTAAGCATTTTGCAATGGCTCAAAGGTTCATTGAAAAGGGCGGCCGACAAGATGTTTTTTTAGGTACACGCGATTGCCAAGGTTATGTTGAAGCCTGCGAGTTTGGTGAGGGTGAGGGGGCGTATGATCAAATTGATGAACTTGGGTTCGGTCTAATGTTCCACAGTTTTGGTTACCCTGACGAAACAGGAAAGGATGAACTGATTGCCAATTTTTGGCAGGCAACCATGAGGCAAGGTGTTTTGCACTTTCCTCGTCCCGATGCGTGTGCGCATAGCCGCGTTGTGCGACCTATGACAGCGAAAACGTTTGAATTGGAAGTAAATCAGAAACCAGTTGAACAGGAAGAGGAGGCGATATGAGCTGGCTATCAAATCTTTACGCTACCTACGAAAAAGCACAGCAGTTAGATATTCCAGATGATCTTAAACCTTTACCAATAAGCCATACATTGCAAAACGCGCATATCAAAGTAACACTTGATTTAGAAGGCAATTTTAAGCGTGCCGAAGTGTTAGAAAAGACGCAAATTGTACTACCCGCAACTGAAAAGTCCGCAGGAAGAAGTAGTGGGGAGGCACCCCATCCCTTGGCTGATAAAGTTCAATATGTTGCTGGCGATTATGCAGCGTATGGAGGACTTAAAAACGCCTATTATCAAGGGTATTTGGATCAGCTTACAGCTTGGTGTGGATCAGAGTTTGCAGTTGAACAAGTCCAAGCTGTACAAAAATATATAAAGAAAGGCTCTTTAGTGTCCGACCTCATTGCCGAAAAGATTTTATTTGTCGATGCTGAAAATAAACTATTAACCACTTGGCCTAAAGAGTCAAATGCTGAACCGCCTAAAATATTTAAGGTTTTACCGAAAGAAGCAGGGCGCTTAGATCAAGGCAGTGCTTTGGTTTGCTGGAATGTTGAGGATGCTAGATTTGTAACGAGCGAAACCTGGTTAAACCCTGATATCCAATCTTCATGGATTCAATACGATAGTCAAACTGCGGGACAGCAAGGGCTTTGTTATATTACGGGTAAAGTCATGCCTTTGGCATCGAATCATCCAGCAAAGCTGCGCCATACAGGTGATAAAGCAAAACTTATTTCATCCAATGACAGCTCAGGCTTCACATTTAGAGGGCGCTTTACGGACGCTACCGGTGATCAAGCTGCGAGTGTCGCCTACGATGTCACTCAAAAATCTCATAATGCGTTAAGGTGGTTAATTTCACGACAAGGTTACCGCAATGGTGATCAGGCGGTGGTTGCTTGGGCGCTATCCTGTGAAGAAATACCTGATCCGATGACAATGAGCTTTGATTTACTGATGGATGAAGATAGTCAACCCGTCATAGACCATTCGATTGATATTGGCAAAAAGTTTGGCTTGGCGTTAAAAAAGTATATCGCAGGTTATAAAGCAAAGCTTGATCATAGTGACAGTGTGATTATTATCGGTTTAGACTCCGCCACACCGGGTCGAATGGGGGTGACTTATTATCAAGAGTTCATGCCCGAAGAGTACCTTTCACGTATTGAAAAATGGCATCAGGATTTTGCTTGGTTTCAAAGATTCAAACAAGAAATAAATGGCAAAGAGCAAACGACTTGGCCTATTAGCACGCCTTCGCCCAAATCGCTTTATGAAGCCATATTTGGCTTTACCATTTCTGATTCATTAAAAAAGCAGACTATTGAACGGATTTTACCCTGCATTGTGGAAGGTGTTCCATTTCCGAAAGATTTAATGCAGGGCGCGGTTCGTCGGGCTATTAATCGCCAAGGTTATAAATCGGACAGATCGGA
>JAVETW010000055.1:0-18123 GCA_034005865.1 Thiomicrospira sp.
TGTTAGACGTCAGGCCGGAAGACGAATTTGCCGCCGGACATATTCCGCAAGCGATCAATATCCCGATTGAACAACTCACCCAAAAACTGGCTGACTTACATAACGACCACACACTGGTGATTTATTGTCGTGGGCCGTATTGCATGTGGTCACAGCAAGCAGTTGAAACCTTACAGCAACAAGGCTTTCAAGCCAAACGCCTCACCGAAGGCTACCCCGAATGGCAAGCGGTAAACTCTTCTCAAATTTGATAAATGGTTTCACGTTGCTAAAAATAAGTACGGTTTTGCTTGAGTGCTTTCGATTATTTAGTAATTAAGGAAAAAACTAAGTAACGTGAACAGCCAGAACGGTGAAACCAAGCTCAAATTTGAACCTCGTAAACGGTAGCATGCATTTGGTTTTATGGTGGTAAAGTTAGAGCAAAATACTTATTAAGCATACTTACCTGAAGTGTAGCCTGCTTAAAAATATTAACGCTCTCACTTCCTTGTATCCTTTCTAACAGCTGTAACAAACTGGTAATACAGATAACCCAGCAAAATCTTATTCACAATAAATAACCAGTAGATTCCACAAAAATCATCAAGTGATGTTAAAACAGAACTAAATTTATAAAATTCGGGGTTAAAAATATCTTTTGTTACAACATAACTGCTTATAAAGCCTACGAACAATATCCAAAATAAGGCAAGTGGCCAAGCGGTTGAGTAATTTGATGACACTTTGTGAATAAGCAAAACAATACAATCGGCGAAATCAAACCATGTATCGCAGGCCTTGTCGCAGACATCTTCACGCTTCTTTTCTAATTCAAGAACATGGTATTTATTTGCATCAATTATATTGCCCACTTTTTGAAGATGATATTTGACGGTTCTATAAGTCTCGCGCGAAGTTTTTTCCTTAGAACTTTTTTCATCAAGCCCTTTTATGCCAAAAAAACTTATCTCTTTTTCAATATTAGAAAAGTCCAGGTTTAACCCTTTTCTGAATTCTGCTTCCCTAAAGTGGGTATAACCTTCAAATGTGACGTACTTAAAAAACAGATGCCCTTTAAAAAACGTATTGCCAAAAAGAGCTAAAGCTCTAAAATTTACGGCATTAAAAACGATTTCATCTGGTGTATGAAATTCTGTTCTAAAAAAATCTGCATTTCTTTCAAAATCAACGTCCTGTAAAAAGAAATTTTGAATTTCACAACTATGCAACTTAAAGTTTGAATTAAATTTTGAATTTTTTATTGACAAGTTTTCGATCTTCACCAATCTTTCAGGGGTGTTATATTGTTTATTGATATAAAATTTTCCCTCAAAACAGCACTGTTCTATCGAAAGTGATTCAAACTCTACATTAATAAAAACATCATGTTTAAAAAAACAGTTTTTAATTTCTATATGCTTGAAATTATTTTCTGGTTTTTCCAAAATACAATGAAAGGACATTTCATCAAAATTAATATTTTTATAAGTAACACTTGACCCATTTTTGATTTCATGGTGAGTGATGTCATCTGGATTCGAACCACTCTCTGTTAGTTTTGAATATTTATCAATGTCATCTGTCATCAACTTGCACGGATTATTAGCCTCCATCATCTTGCCCCTTGTTTATAGTGGTTATATTTAACTAGCTAATAGAGGTAGTTTATCCAGTTTGCGATGGTCTTGTTTCTCATCACAAATCAAACAAATATCTGACTTTCCCCATTTTTCGGCTAAATAAGCGATAATCTTGCTTAATCCGTCTTACCTGCCCAATAATGATGCTCGCTGAAATCCTGTATTTTCTTTTCAATGCGTCAATATCTGAATATTGAGAAACATTCATTAGCTCAGCTTCATTTAATCCAAAGGCTTCTTTCGCTCTGTCATTGGCTTGCTTTTCAATGAAACTGGTATCTTCTGGGTTTAAGTTGGAGTCGTAAATAACCTTATGGTCTTTATTAACATGCTTTAGCTCTATGTGCGCTAACTCGTGTAGTAGGGTAAACCAAAAATTATCTAAACGGTCGTAGCGTAAAGTCAGCGCGACAACCGGGTTTCCTTTAGGGGACAAAAAGGCGGCACCATCCAAATACGTTTGTTCTAAATGTTCTTCAACTATCATGTAAATGCCATTTTTAGCTAGAAATTCTTGTGCTAAAACAGGGCCTTCATCTAGAAATGAGTAATGAACGACACTTTTCAAAAAATCTAAATTTAATGAACCTTCTTCATAGGAACTTATCGGTTGTTGATAGCATTTTTCTAACACTCTTACCTGCCAAGCGTAGAGGGCGTATTGATTCACTTCCTTGTCGTTTTCACCATGCGCCATGGTTTTCATACAGGGCTGACGTAAATCTGAAGAATTGGGCACTCTGTCCAAAAAGGCTCTGATCTGCTCTTCTGCAACTAACTTTAAATCAGACAACTTTCCCTTAAAATTTGAAAAATAGCCTTTTTTTAGCATGTCCTTCAAAGGAAAAGCTGACCAATCCGTTTTAGACTGACTTAATAAAACCGCCTCATCCTGTAAAAATACACTTGCCGGTATTCCTAGTCCGTTAACGAGTTTTCTCATCATTGAAAGCGTTAAATTTCGCTTACCATTAAGTACTTCGGACGCTTTCGCTTTAGAGCCAAAATACTCGACCATATCATTTTGATTGAAACCCATTTGGTCCATGCGGAACTTGATTGCTTCAATGGGTGTTGGACTTTCTGGTGCATATAATTCAGATTCATACTTTTCAATTAAGGTTGCCCACACTTCTAACTCATTACTTTCAGGCGTGTTTAGCTCAGGATCCAAATCCATTAATTCAGCTAGACGAGACATAGCTAACTCGTAATCTTTTTCGGTATGAATTAATCTAATTTCCATTTTTACCTCCTGAAAAGATCTTTTTATCGTACTCAGCATGAGTACCTACCCACTCGATCTTTAAAATCCCTTGCTTAAAACTCGCTTGGACTGCCAAGCGGTAATCATTGCCTTTAATATCAAAAATAATTCGACTGCCTGACTTTTGCATCAAGCTTGCCCTTGGGTATCTTTGCCAAACATCATTCATGCTTGTCCAGTTTGCATTTTTTGCCTCTTCAAGCCATGCATTCAAAGACCCTCGTGATTGAGCGTGCTCTTTCTTAAATTTTTCTAAAATGGGAATGCCAAGAACTTTCAATACTTGAACCATGCGTTTGATGAATGATTTATTGTAGTGTTTACCATTTTAATTATCAAATTAAATTTACCAATAAAGGGAACTAATTATCCCAATGATGATTCAACCTAACTAACTTCGACGTTTCTATCGCGATCAAAGCGCATTTAAACCACCAGGCCTGGTGGTTAGATTTATGAGTTTTTGGTTTTGTCGTCGCAACCGCAGTTTGAGCCGCTGCAGCCGGTTTTTTCGCCGCTGGTTTCTTTGGGTGTGTCGCAAACGACACCACAGGCAACACATTCGCCGCGCGCGTTTTTAAACATCGGACAAAAACCGCTGAAACTGGCTTGAATCGCGTTCGCGGCCATGGCTAACATAATCCAAAAAATCCAGTTTTCGGTTAAATTGATTTGGCCTAAAAAATGCGCCACGACAATCAATACCACCATCATAATGGCGAAAAATCGTAATGGACGATTGCCTTTAACAACACTGCTCATGGTGAGTCTCCTATTTAATTAAATACCTGTATTTAGATGGTTAACGCGATTTATTATAGCTTTTTTGACGTTTGCTTTCAGCACCAGGCCTGGTGCTTTGTTCGGCGAGTTGCGCGTTCATTTTGTGATGCTGCCGCGCGGCGCGGTAGAGTTGCATAAATTCAGCTTCGTTCATGTCAAAAAAACCATTCAGTTGGCGGCTGGCGAAGACTAAATCCTCGTGGTTGATTTCACACTGTGGTGTGGGCGGCGTTTGCGGATTGGTTTTGTTGGTTTTGTCGTTATTGTTGGTCTGGTTTGTGTTGTTAAACCACGCCAGCGGGTAACGCCGCCAGCTAAACGGCGCGTTAAACACCACGGCCACGGTAAACAATGTCAGCACGCCGGGTAATACACTCAGCCAAAGCATACTCCAACCGAGCCGTTCGACTTCGACTCCGCCAAGGGCAATAAACAGTGCTGTTGCGCCTCCGGGGGCGTGGCGACAGTTTAATATCACCATCAACAAGGCGGTGGCGGTAACGGCGACAACGACCGCGATCATCGGGTCGGTTATCCAGCTCCAACTGGCCAGTCCGCATACACCTGCGACGAATTGCCCCATTATTAACGCCCAGGGTTGTGCCATGGCGACATGCGGTGTGGCGAATAGAATAATCGCACTCGCGCCCATTGACGCGATGACAAACCAAGGCGCGGGGCCGGTGAATTGTGCGCTCAGCCAAACCAAGGCGCTCATGGCGACACATACGCCTAGCACCGAGAGCCATTTATCTGTTAGGTTTGTGCCGTCTAAGCCAGGCAAGCGAGTGCGCATGATTTAGCAGGCCTGGGTTTGGTTTACAACAGCACGCATGGTTTGTGTTTGGCCATGTTTTCTCGTATGTTTAGCCGTGTTTTTAGTTTTTTTATCATGCGCTTACCTTAGGTTTTTAGCCAGCTTGAAGCGTGCAACGGCTTGCTGCATTTGTTGGCTGTTTTGTTGCAGGGTTTCGGTATTGGCGGAGGTTTCTTCTACCAGCGCCGCGTTTTGTTGCGTCATACTATCGATTTGCGTTATTGCAATATTGACTTGCTGAATGCCTTTGGATTGATCGCGTGCAGCGGTTGCCATTTCTTCGACTAAATGCGTGACCGACTCAATGCCGCGATTAATTTCATTTAACGCTTCGCCGGAGGCTTCGACCAGTTTTGAACCGTCGGTGATTTGTTCGGTGGTATGACTAATAAGATGCTTGATTTCGTTGGCGGCTTCGGCAGATTTTTGCGCAAGGGTACGCACTTCGCCTGCGACGACCGCAAAGCCGCGCCCATGATCTCCGGCGCGCGCCGCTTCCACGGCAGCATTCAGCGCCAATAGATTCGTTTGAAACGCAATCGAATCTATCAAGCCGACTATATCGCCAATTTTTTCGCTGGCTTGGCGAATGCCTTGCATGGCGGCAATCGTTTGTTGCATGACATTCGCGCCATTTTCAGCCTTGTGTTTAACATCTAACGCTAACCGGCTGGCTTCATTGGCGTTGGCGCTCGATTGTTGCACCGAACTGGTCATTTGTTCCATGCTGGAGGCGGTTTCTTCCAGCGAAGCGGCTTGTTGCTGCGTGCGTTCGTTGAGGCTTTGCGTTCCGGCATTCACTTCATCTGAGGCCTGGCCGACTTGTTGGGTGGCTTGTTGAATACCCTGCAGGGTATTCGCTAAAGAGTGCACCGCACTATTGACCGCTTGACGTAATATTTCTAATTCGCCGCCCAGCTGCGTTTTGGCTTGAATCGTTAAATCGCCTTGCGCCAAGGCGGACACGACTTGGTTAATTTCGCCAATGGCATTTTGTAATTCGTCTAAGGAACGATTGGTGCTGTCTGCCAGGTCTTTAAAGCTGCCTTTAAGGGCGAGGTCGATGCGTTGGCTGATTTCGCCATGCGACAATTTGGTCATCACTTGCTGTGTCGCTTCAATCGCCTGATCCATCGTTGCCAACGTCGCGTTTACCGCCTGACGTAGGTTTTCCGGTACACGTTCATCCATGCGGACTTTAAAGTCACCGTTTGCCAGGCCTGCCATCACTTCATTTAATGCTTGCATGGTTTTTTCGACGCTATCGGCGGCATTGTTCACCCCTTGTTTCAAGGTGTTCATATCGCCCACCAACGGATCCACCACGCGGTGGTTAAATTCGCCTTTGGCAATTTGTTCCATTACTTCGCTGACGGCAAAGATGGAGCGTTCCATATTGCCGATCATATTGTCAAACGCATTGGCGACATCGGTTAGTTCGTCGCCGGTGTCTTGCAAGCGTACACGGTCGGAAAGTTGGCCGGATTCGATAATTTCGCCGACTACGTGGTTAATTTGGCGCAAGGTACCGACTACGGATTTAAACACTTCGAAACCGATATATAACGACAAAAAAATCGCAAGGAAAACAAAACCGAAGGTCACAAAAAATACGCGATTCTTATGCGTGGCTTTTTGTTGCGTCATTTGCAGAATTTCGCTGTTTAACTGCACGATAAAGTCATTTAAACGATCAATTTTAGCCGTTTGCACCGCAAACCACTCCGGCGCGGATTGGTTAAATTCACCGCGAAGGTTTTGGCGATAAACCACATCACGATAGGTTTGTGCTTGTTTAAATTCCGTTGAATTTTCCAGTGTATTAAACGCGCTCACCAGGCCTGGTGGGGCATAATCGCGGAAGGTATTGGCGTAGCTGGTTTGATTGCCCACCAACATGACAAAGCGTTCGTAGAAACCGTCGCCAAAGCGATTGGCGGCGAAGGTATTGGATAGGACCGCACGCTCAATACCGGCGAGTTCTTTCACCTGCTCCATACTTTGCAAGGCATACAGCATGTGAGCCACTTCCGGGTCAATCGCCGAGCGACTCATTTGACTGGAGATTTGGATGAGTTGGGCGGCTAAGCGACTGTAGTTCGCAATCGCTTGTGCAGACGCAATGCTGAGTTGGTCGATTTGAGGGCGTGCTTTTTGTACCACCTCCAACTGTTGCCGAATATCGCTTATTAATGCCGATAACTCTGCCGTTACCAGGCCTGGTTGTTGTTGAACGAGTTGTTCAAAAGCGCGTTGTCGGTTATCAAACGCCTGGCGTTGTCCAACTAAATCGGTGGCAAAGTTTTTGCCTTGACTGCCTAAATAACCGGCGGACATGCCGCGTTCTTTTTGCGCTTCGTGGGTTAATTGGCTGGCGAGACTCACCAACGCCATTTGTTGGTTGCTTAAATCATAAGCGTTTTTAGCGTCTAAGTTTTGTTTGAGGGTGAGTGCGCCGAGTATGACACCGAGTAAAAGTATCGGTAAAAACGCCATTAAAAATTTATTGGCGACGCTGACACGAACATGGCTAAACAGCGATAGGCGCTGCCGCCAAGACATGCGCGTTGGCACTAAATGGCCGCCTTGGAGTTTCATGCGTCCGGCGGCGATTTCTCGATAGGCGAATTCGCCTTCTTCTATTTGAGCCTCGGTTGCAGCGCGGCGCACGGAAATGTAACCGGTGATTTTGCCGTTTTCGAAAATCGGCGAAGCATTCGCCATCACCCAATAATAACCGCCATTTTGAACACGGTTTTTGACCAGCGCTTTCCAAGGTCGGCCTTTGCTCAGAGTGCGCCACATATCGTTAAATACCTGCGCCGGGGTATCGGGATGGCGCACGATACTGTGCGGTTGCCCAATCATTTCCTCACGCGTGAGGCCTGAAATGGTACAAAAATCCGGGCTGGCGGACACGATGATGCCTTGGGTATCGGTGCTGGTGCTTAGGATATAATCTGGCGGAATCGTGATGCGTTGAGCGCGTGCTGTGGATGAGGGCATCTTAGGCTCCTAATGCGAGAGATGGAAATAGAATTTGGCGTGTGTTTTCGTTGGCTACATCGGCTAGAGTGTAGCGGGCTAAATATTGTAGAAACTGCTGTTGCGCTTGGTCGAGTATCGTTTGCAAGCGGCATTGATTGGCTAGAATACATTCGGGTTGATGGCAGTTAATCGGCGTGAGCGTCGGCTCCATGGCTTCGACAACGGCGAGAAGATTGATGCTATGTGCATCGCACCCCAGGCTTAATCCGCCTTTCGCGCCGCGTGTCGATTTTACCCAGCCTTGTTGCACCAGTTTTTGTACCACTTTCATCAGGTGGTTGTGTGAAATATCAAAGCGTTCGGCAATTTGGCTAATGGTGACATTGTGCGAAGCCGGTTTAGCGGCAAGCACCATTAAAACGCGAAAAGCATAGTCGGTATGCTTAGTTAATTGCATGCCTATTTCCTGTAGAATGCGATGAGAATTACGGGGTTAAATGGATTAAATAACCTGTCCAAATCAAGAGGGGCATCTTACTTAACCCGCGAAGTCGATTGACAGTTTTAGTTCCGTTTCATAGCATAACGCGACTAAAGTGGTATTTTAGATGAATCTTTATTCAAAATTCTTATCCGGTGCTTAATAGCCTTTGGGGGCGTGATGATTTTTTTTGAACGTGCGTTTCGACCTTTTTTTGTCGGCGGTTTGGTGTTTTCTATCGTAGCGATGGCGGCTTGGTGGTGGCAATATCCGTCTATCGGTCAGCCTTTGGGGGACGTGTCTTGGTGGGTTTGGCACGGTCACGAAATGATTTTTGGCTATGGTTTGGCGATTGTCAGCGGGTTTTTGTTGACCGCCGCGATGAACTGGAGTCGTATGGATTCCGCTTCCGGTTGGGCTTTGGCGTGGCTGTTTGTCTGTTGGTTACTCGCACGCGTTGGTTTTTTAAGCGGCGCATCCTTGCCGTGGATTGCGTTATTTGATTTGGCGTTTAATCTGGGTTTAATCGCGCATTTTGCATGGCCTGTGTGGAAAAAACGCTTAAACGCGCAATATGGTTTACTGGCATTATTTGTGGCGATTGCGGGGGCGAATATCGCGTTTTATAGCAGTTTACTGCATTACCAGGCCTGGTTATCGCCACATCAAGCGCTGCTATTAGGTTTATTTTTGGTATTGACGGTCAATTTGACCATGATGCGGCGTTTAATTCCGTTTTTTACCGAAAAAACATTGGCTTTAACGGCGTTAAAAAATGACGATTGGCTGGATAAATCGGTGCTTGGCGGGTTTGTGTTGATGGGGGGCTTGGTGGTGTTTGCACCTAATTCAATCGGTTTGACGCTACTGGCGTTGCCTTTGCTGGCGTTATTGCTGTTACGTCAATGGCGTTGGTATCATCCGGGGATTTGGCGGCAGGTGTTACTTTGGCCGTTGCATTTGGCGCATGCTTGTATTGCGTTGGGCATCGCTTTATATGGGTTGGTAGGATTGAGTTGGGTCGCGCCGACACAGGCAATGCACGCGTTAGCGTTTGGCGGTATGGGTTTGTTGTGTGCTTCCATGTTGGCACGTATAAGCCTAGGACACACCCAACGCAATGTATTTGAGCCGCCGAAGGGGTTGATTTGGGTGTTTATATTCATTGCCTTGGCGGCCGGATTTCGCGTATTAATGCCTTTAATTTATGCGAATGCCAGCTTGCTTTGGATGCAATTGAGCCAGTTGAGCTGGTTAGCGGCGTTTATGCTGCTTTTGGCGTTATATGTGCGCATTTTAACGCTTCCCGCTCCTAAACCCCGAGCGGGCGTGTTATTGTAAGCGGCTATTGGGTTCAAGCCTGACTCGTGCAAAGGACTCTTTAATAAAGGACGATACCCATGCCTCGTAAAGTAAATGATTTATTAAATCAGATTAAACATCTCGAAGACGAATTGGCCGACGCGTTGCGCGAAAAACAGCGCCAGGCACGTTACCATTTAAACGGTAAACGCATCGAGTTTGAGCAGTCGATTACGCAAACCCATCGCCGCTTAAAACGAAGTTTATTAAAAACCTTATTTGTTGATCGCCCGCAGAACATTTTAACCACGCCGATTATCTATGGCATGGCGATTCCTCTGGTGTTATTTGATGTGCTGATCACCTTTTATCAATACACCTGTTTTCCGATTTATGGTGTGGCGCGGGTGAAGCGTGGTCATTATTTTATTTATGACCGCGATCAGTTGCAGTATCTGAACTTGATTCAAAAAATTAACTGCCAATATTGTGCTTATGGTAACGGTTTAATGGGGTATGCCGGCGAAATTATCGCCCGAACCGAGCAGTATTTTTGTCCGATTAAACACGCGCAAAAGCGCTTGGGTGCTCATCCGCGTTATCACACCTTTAGCGAGTTTGGCGATGGCGAGCATTTTAACGCCGAGCAAAAGCGCCTGCGTAAAGACTTGCGAGAGAATAAATAAATGACAAACTTATTCGCTTGCGGTTTGTCTGCGTTGGTGATTTGGTAAAATCACTTTTTTCTCGTTCAGCGGTTTTGCAGGCCTGCTAGAACGCCGTTAGAGTCCGCTCAGATTACAAGAGGCCGTTTTGAAACGCATATTAAAAGCCACCGCTACCGTGGGCGGTATGACCATGGTTTCCCGTATCTTAGGGTTTGTGCGCGATATGGTGATTGCGCGTTATTTTGGCGCGAGCGCCGGGGCGGATGCGTTTTTTGTGGCGTTTAAAATTCCCAATTTCTTCCGTCGGTTGTTTGCCGAAGGCGCATTTTCGCAAGCGTTTGTACCGGTGTTGGCAGAAACGAAAGAACAGCGCGGTGATGCAGCAGTGCGTCATCTCGTCGGCGCGATGAGTTTTCGCTTAGGTCTGATTTTATTCATCCTCACGATTGTCGGTGTGGTCGGCGCGAGTTGGTGGATGGCGTTATTTGCGCCCGGATTTCGTGCGGATGCACAAAAGTTTTTACTCGCCACACAGATGTTGCAACTCACCTTTCCTTACCTGATGTTGATTTCGTTAGTGGCTTTGTCGTCGGCGTTAATGAATACCTATAACCGTTTTGCCGTGCCTGCGTTTACCCCGGTGTGGTTGAATTTGGTGTTAATCGGTTGTGCGATTTGGTTGTCGCCTTTTTTAGATGTACCGGTGATGGCGTTGGCGTGGGGGGTACTGATTGCGGGCGTGGTGCAGTTGCTGTTTCATTTGCCGTTTTTGTGGAAAATGGGGTTATTGGCTAAGCCGACATCCGAGCCCGATCCCGGTGTCGGCGAGGTAAAGCGTTTAATGATTCCGGCGTTGTTTGGGGTGTCGGTGGCGCAGATAAATTTGTTGGTGGACACGATTTTGGCTTCTTTCTTAATTACCGGAAGTGTGTCGTGGTTGTATTATTCGGATCGTTTAATGGAGTTTCCTTTAGGCGTGTTTGGCGTGGCGTTGGCGACCGTGGTGTTGCCCGGATTGTCCAAAAAAGCGGCGAACGCTGATTGGCAAGGCTTTAAACAGGATTTGGATTTTGCGCTTAAATTGGTGGTGTTGATTGGTCTGCCTGCGATGTTGGGTTTGTTGTTATTGGCGCATCCGTTATTAACGACGTTGTTTTTTTATGGCGCGTTTACGGCGCATGACGTGCTGATGTCGAGTTATAGCTTAATGGCGTATTCGTTCGGTTTGTTAGGGTTTATTTTGGTGAAGGTGTTAGCGCCCGCGTTTTATGCCCGCAAGGATATGAAAACGCCGGTGCGCATTGCCGTGATTGCACTGGTGACCAATATTGTACTTAATCTGGCGTTAATTGGGCCTTTGGCACATAGTGGTTTGGCGTTAGCCACCTCGTTAAGTGCGTTGTTAAATGCGGGCTTGTTATATTATTTTTTGCGTAAACAGCAGGTGTTTAGTCTGCAGTCCGCATGGCGCGGGTTTATGGTGCAAGTGCTATTAGCGAGTGGGGTGATGGCGGTGTTATTAGTTTATCTCAGTCCCGAACACCAGGCTTGGTTAGGCTTTAGTGCCTGGGAGCGTATGGGCTGGTTATTCGGTTTAATTGTGGCGGCGATGTCGGCTTATGGGTTGACCTTGTTGGCGAGCGGATTTAGACCAAAGCGCATGATGCGCGCCGCTACAACGCATGAACACAAAACGGAGGGAGAATGAAGATTTCCGTTATCGGTATGAATCCACTAGGTTTGGCGCAAGCCTTGGCTTGGGCGCAATATCATCAAGTCAGTTTTTATACCCCGGATGCGCATTGGTCGGCCGCGTTGAATCAGAAGCAAAGTCCGATTGCACGTAGCGATTTCGCTACGTTTATCGCGCAAACGCCTTTAAGCTTGCAAATGGTGTCGGACTTGGATGCCGCTTTGCAAACGGCGGATTGGGTTTTGTTGGCCGAGGAGACGCGTCGATCCGAATCGTCAAAATTAGACACGCAGACGTTAGAGCAGGTGATAACCAAGCTGGCGACACTAAACCCTCAGGCTGTCGCGATTGTGACTACGCCCGTGCCGGTAGGGTTTTGTCAGCGTATGCAGTCGCTTTTTGTGTCACTTAAATTGATGGTTGCACCGGCGTTGGTTAAGCGTGATGCGGAGTTGGAAGGGGTGTTGTATCCCTCGCGTATTGTGGTCGGCGAACGTTCGGACTTGGCGCAATCTTATGCGCAGGCCTGCTTAAAATTGGCAAGACGTGCGGCTGTGCCAGTGTTGCTTACCGAGGCAGATGAAGCTGAATCGATTCAGCTGTTTTCGAACGATTATTGGAGTGTGCGTCGCTTATTTAAACGTGCGCGCGATATGACGCGTTCGCCGGTGCAGCGTGCGCCGTCCACCGCGCTTTTGCGAGGCGTACGCTTTAATTTGGCCGATTCGCCGGTGGAGGAACAAATCAAGGCGATGTTAAATTCGCAACGTCGGCAGATGAGCCCGTTGTTTAATACAATTTTGAGCGCACAACAGCTGATGCGCGATTATATTGTTGAGCAGGTTTTGGCGCGTCGTCCGCTGGTGGTTGGGTTGTATCGTTTGGTACTAAAACAAGCGGATGAGGCGGAAAATGTGTATGCGTCTTATGCACATGGGGTGATTAAGCGCTTGCAAGCGCAGAACGTTAAGGTGTTGATTTATGAACCGTCGCTTGATGCCGAGGTGTTTTTTTCCGCCGAAGTGGTGAAGGATATCGTTTGGTTTAATGGGTGTTGCGATGTGATTGTCAGTGTTGCACATGCCGAGGAGTTAGACGATGTCGGTGAAAAGGTATTGGCGTTAGCCTCTTTAAACGATAGCGCTGTTCGTTAATAAAAAAGCGCTTGGGTAGCAAGATGCCCAAGGTTTGCTTAGGAGAAAGATATGGTGCGATTTAAGTGTAAAGATCATGCGGATGTGCAGGTGTTTGACGCAGTGGCGAAAGCCTTGTTAAAGGCGATGGGGCGTTCGGAGGTTGTTCCCGGTGCGTTGGCACCAGATGAAGTGGCGCAGGCGTTGCTACAGTTAAAGCAAGCCGTCGCCACCAATGAAGGGGATTCGCCCGATTCCACTTGGCAAGATGAAGGCGTGTCTTTGGGCTTGCGTGCTTTGCCGCTGATTGATATGTTGGCATATGCGCAACAATATGAACATTATGTTATCTGGGAAGCGTCTAAGTTTTGATGTAGACTATCGTATAAATTTTATACACACGTTTTCGGCGAGCATTTTATGAACAAAAATCTTCTTTTCGGTTTGCTTATTGGTTGTTTCAGTAGTGTGGCATTGGCGCAAGAGGACGAGCAGGCCTATTTAACATTTATGGCGTTATTGAATAAGCAAACCGAATTGGTGACGAAGACGAAGCTAAATGCGGATTATGTTCCCGGTTCGGTGACGGTTTTGCAGGGTGATGAGTTACGCGGCTTTGGTGCGCGAACGGTATTTGATGCCGTTGGTTTTGCGCCGGGCATTGGGTTGCAGCGCAATCATATGGGGCATCATGTACTGGTTGTACGTGGCATGGGTACACCCTTCTCCGGCGGTATGGTGAAGTTGATGTTGGATAATGTCAATTATGTCGGCAGTGCGGCCGGTTATGCCGAAACCTTGTTGAATATGCCGTTGGATCAGGTTGAGCGTGTGGAGATTATTCGGGGTGCGGCATCGGTATTGCATGGCGATTTTGCTTATGCCGGCGTGGTGAATGTGGTCACTAAGTCGCGTAATTATGCGACGGTGAGTTATGGCAGTGATCAGTTTGCGGCGGTGAATATCAGTCATCGCTTTGAGTTGGCTGGGGCGGGCAGTTCAGTTGGTGTTCAGTTGGCACAGTGGCAACGCAGCGCGACCGATACGCGCACCGCGGGCGATTTGTTGACACAGGCGGATAAGTTTGTATTCGCCGGTTTAGGCGCCTATTCGCAAGCACCCGGGATAATCAACGATCAGCAACGCTTTCGTCAGTTAGGTTTAGATTGGCAAGATGAGCATAACCGGGCTTATTTCAACTTATTGCAGTATCAAACCGGCGATTATTATGGCGTGGCAGAGTTTTTGCCAGCGAAAACGCGTGATGATAATCAGCAGTTTCAGGATATCAGCCTAGGCTTTGAGCACGAGGGTAGCTTGAGTGCGCATCTTAAATATGAGGCGAAGATGGGTTGGTTACAGCGTGATTATGATTTAAATACCTTGTATACCTCAGCCGATATTCCGTTTATGCAAGCGCATCCGGTATATGGTAAATATGCTTATCGACGCCCTATCGAGAATCGTTTAACCGAACAGGTATGGAGTGTGAACGGGCAGCTGGTGTTTGATGGTTGGGCGCAACATCGTTGGTTGGTTGGTGCGGAATTCGAGCGTCACACAATCGATCATGCAGAGTCGAAAAATATGCCAACGGCGCGCGAGAATGTGACTGAGCGTTTAGCTTCACCAGGCGATGCGCGCAATGTGCTTGCCGTGTTTGTTCAAGACGAATGGACACCGATAGAGCCGTTGACCATCACCCTAGGCTTGCGCGCGCAAAAAACGCAGATTGATTATCAAGACACCACGGTAGGAGTGGGCGCGTTTAGCGAGCCGTTTAAGGATTTGGAAACGCCCTTTTTTACGCCTAAATTGGCGGCGGTTTATCGTTTAAGCGATCAACATATTTTTAAAGGCCAGTATAGTCGGTCGATGATTACACCGCCGATTCATCAGGTGGTGAATGTCGGCACCACCGAGCGCCCTAAAACCGCCCAAACCGATCACTACGAGTTAGGTTACATTTTTAAAACCGCGCGCCAAACGCAACGTTTTAATGCGTTTTATTCCGAGTATCAGTCGTTGCCGCGCGGTACCATTTATTATCATTATTTCGCCGGTAATCCTGCTTTAAAAGTAGACGGCAAGGCTTACCAAGGTGTTAACGATGTTACTTCGCGCGGATTGGAGTGGGATAGTGAGTTTCAGTTGCGCTCGAATATAACCGGTTTTGCGAATGTCACTTGGGCGCAAACTTTGGATCAAAAGTTGCAAAAACCATTGGTGGGATCGAGTGATTATTTAGCGCATTTGGGCTTAAAATATCGTCCGACGTTCGATTGGCAACTGGCTGGACGTGTGCAGTATGTCGGTGAGCGCTATCGTGAACCTTATGACCCGCGTGCTTCGCTTGCAGCCTATACCACCACCCATTTAATGGCGAGTTACACAGGGTTTGATAAAAACCTTCAGCTGAGTATTGGCGTAGATAACCTGTTTGATACACAAGTGCGTCATCCGGCGCCGATTAGCGTGGCCTTATCTGAGGCAGCGCCCGCGCCAGTGGCGGCGTATGATGAGGATTATCCGGCAGCGGGAAGACAAATTTGGTTGCAGGTGCGTTATGACTATTAAGCGTTGGGCCACGTTACTGGTGTTAAGCGCAACCAGCGCGCCTTTATTCGCGGCTTGCGAGCGGGTGTCGCAATTAATGGGCGCGGCTTACAAAACCGATGCGCACTTGTTTGCCAGTACAACTCAATTGCACCGCTATCAAGCGCTGGCTCATGTCGGTATTTGGTCGATTTATCATCAGCAGGCCTGGTCAATGGATGTGTGCGCGCCGACAAAGCGCGAAGGCGTGACGTTTTATCCGGTGTTGCGTAAGGCAAATGGGTTTGCCGTGGTAAATGGGATTTGGGTGATCAAAACCTTTCGCGAAGCCGATATTCACCAGGTTGGTCAGCGTCATGGTTTGACGCGGGTTTCGTTGCTGCCAAATCGTTTTAGCGCGGTATTTCAGTCGCCGGATATTGATTCGTACGACCGTCTTATCGAACGCTTAGATCGTGATAAGGATATTGAAAAAGTGGTACCGGTGTTGATTGAATCCAGTGTTCGATAATTACGCTGAGCGTAAAATCCTTCTTAACGCGTTGTGCCTGCTTGAGCTTAATTAGAGGCTCTTGACCATTCATTTTTGAACAACGAAGGGTCCGAAGATTTTTTCTGGTTACTCATTTGTGAGGCTGCGAAAGCGTTTATTATCGCACTCCTGCGGAGTCAGATTCGTTGTGCAAATCGGTTGTTTTAAACCACGAAGGGCACGAAGAACACGAAGTTTTTAACATTTAGATATCGCGGTTTCAAGTAATAACAGCAATTCAAGATTCTTCGTGACTTTGTGTCTCTGTGGTTCAAAAATGAGTGTTCAACAGACGCTAGGTTGGATTAGTTCGAAGAACGTAATCCAACAAAAAATGCAGACAAAGCCGTTATTTCTTCAGTAGTAGATAACTCGCCACAACCAGCAGGCCTGCTTGTATCCAACGAACACTTTGCCACCCAAAGTGATTAAACTCTAAATAAAACGCGGCGGCCAACAATGCCAACGCAATCGCGCGTTGGCGTTGTTGTTGGGCTTGTTTGTTAAGGGCTTTTTCAATGCGTTCGATTTGGCCGGAATGCAGTTCTAACTGTCCATGCGCGGCTTTGTTGAGTACCGAATGCACCAGGCCTGGTAGTTGTGGCGCGTTTTCAATCCAAAACGGTAAATTGCGCTTTGTATTTTTAAACAGGCTTTTGAGACCGACGCGTTCCTGCATCCAGTCTTCTAGAAACGGTTTGGCGGTATCCCACAAATCCAGTTCGTCATCTAACTGTCGCCCCAAACCTTCGATGTTTAGCAAGGTTTTTTGCAACAACACTAATTGCGGTTGCACTTCCATGCCAAAACGTCGCGCGGTTTGGAACAGGCGCATTAAAAACAACCCAAACGAAATTTCTTTTAACGGACGATCCCAAATCGGTTCGCATACCGAACGAATGGCCGATTCCAACTCATTGACGCGGGTGTCTTTCGGCACCCATTCCGATTCGATATGCAGTTCGGCCACGCGTAAATAATCGCGGTTAAAAAACGCTAAAAAGTTCTCCGCCAGATAACGTTGGTCTTCAGGGGTGAGGGTGCCCATAATGCCGAAATCTATCGCGGCATAACGGCCATCGGGCAATACAAAAATATTGCCCGGGTGCATATCGGCATGGAAAAAGTTGTGTTTAAACACCTGGGTAAAGAAAATCGTCACGCCTTTGGCGGAGAGGTCGGTCAAATCAATACCGGCTTCAATCAGCTTGTCGGTTTCGGAAATGCGTGTACCGTAAATCCGTTCCATCGTCATCACGTTTTCATTGGTGTGTGACCAATAAATTTCCGGCACATACAATAAATTCGAGTTGGCAAAGTTGCGTTTGAGTTGGGTCGCATTCGCCGCTTCGCGCATCATGTCCATTTCATCCAGAATGGTTTTTTCAAACTCGCCGACGACTTCGGTCGGGTGTAAACGGCGACTTTCTTTCACCGCCAATTCGAGCAATCGCGCCAAGGTAAACATAATCGACACGTCTTGCTCAATCACCGGTTTAATGTTCGGGCGCACGACTTTAACCACTACATCTTCGCCGCTGTGCAGCGTGGCGGCATGCACTTGTGCCATCGACGCTGACGCCATAGGCGTGGCTTCAAAATCAGCAAAGGCCTCTTCAATTGAACGTTTTAAGCCTGTTTCGATAATTTGGCGTGAGTGATCTTCGTCAAACGGTGGGCAATCGTCTTGCAGTTTGGTTAACTCAACCGAAATATCTTCCGGCAATAAATCTTTGCGGGTTGATAAGGCTTGACCAAGTTTAATAAAAATCGGCCCCAGTTCTTCTAAAGCTAAACGTAAACACACGCCGCGCCCACCTTGGTAAGTCGAACGCCAGTTCCAAGGTAATAGACGGTTCAGCCAAATCAGCGAACGGTATTTGCTGTTCGCCAATACCATTTGATCAAGTCGGTAATAGGTAATGACGCGGTTGATTTTGATCAGACGAAACAGTTGTTTAAGTGGGTTCATAGGTGTTTAACTTTAGTAAAATGCAACGTGTTATAATTTATTCTAATTTTTGTAAAACCTTGTGGAGCATAAATATGAGCATTATGGTTGCCGAAGTCTATGATGCCTTGGTCGAAGCCGGTGCATCGGAAGAAAAGTCGCGTGCCGCCGCCAAAGCGATTGCTGACTACGATCAACGTTTTAACCGAATTGATTCGGAGTTAAAACTACATCGTTTAATGCTGACTTTGGTATTAGGCGGCATTGTTGTGCTTATCTTAAAAGCCTTTTTTGGCGGTTAGGGCGTTTAACTTTTCTTCTAGTCGGCCA
>JAVETW010000107.1:0-4251 GCA_034005865.1 Thiomicrospira sp.
CGTCGCAGTGGGGAAGCCCCAGGGGAGAGCCAACATAGCCCGTTACCAGTACATGTTTGTTGCGAACAATCACACAGCCGCTGCGGCCGCGGTCGCAGGTGGCTCGTTTTGCTGCCGTATTGGCCAGCTCCAGGAAATATTCGTCCCAGCTTGGGCGCTGGTATTTGCCGGTTTGGCTGGTGGAGGTATTATTGTTTTCCATTACGTAAGTTCTCTTTTAATTTTTTCAAAATGATGATTTGTTATTCCATTCCCCATCCAAATAATTCCATTTTTCTTATTTTAAAATACTTTGCAGCGCAATTTGCAACTGTTGCTCCAGCGCCTCGCGCGTGCCATTGTTGTCGAAATGATAGTCGGCCATGGCGATACATTGCTGCAGGTTTTGCTTGTTGGGGTCGGTAGTCTGCATCTCGCGAGATTCGTTGGCGAAAAAGGTTTTGTAATCTATGCGGTCGGTTTCGCTGGCTCTGGCCACGATGCGTTGGTAGCGTATGGCCGGATTGGCGTCGATGGCAAAAAGAAAAAAGTTGTTTTTTTTGCGCAAGCTCAATATTTCGCCGGGCGTGCGAATGCTTTCTATTACGGCGTTGTCGCCCTGTTGCACCGCCTGATTATAAAGTTGGTCGATGATGTAGGAAGGCGAGTGTGTGGCGCGCAGCTCGTTGGCCACGTGGGTCATCGTATCGCGGTTTACGGGCAACTGCCGCCGCAGGATCTCCTGCGTTAGAAAGCCGCGCACCGAGAAATGGCGAAAATGTTCTTTTTGTTTCAGGTATTCTACCAGTGTGCCTTTGCCTGCTCCAATCGTTCCGGTGATGCCAATGATGATCATTTTTTCTGTTTTATTAATGATTCCAGTCTAAAAAGCCATAAGATCCCTAAATCCCCTTAAGGGGACTTTTCCAAACTTCTGATTTTTAGTACTTCTCCCTTCAGGGCAGGGGTAAAAAGGACTAAAAATCAGAAGTTTTTGAGTTTTTATACAAAACTTATTAATTTTATTAATAATCAAATTTTTTAAATCATATCTATCTTCAGGCGGTCTATCCATTTTTCGGCGCGTGTCGGAGCAAAGGTGCTTAGCTTTTGGAGCAATGTGGCCTCATCGGTCTCCACAATCAGGTTGCGGGCGTGCTCGCTGCGAACAAACCGCTCTGCAACCGCAAGATGGATATAATCGAGTAGCGTGTCGAAAAAGCCGCCAATGTTGAGTAAGCCGACGGGTTTATTGATGATCTCGAGCTGGTTCCAGGTCATGATCTCAAAAAGTTCGTCGATGGTTCCAAATCCGCCGGGCAGCGCCACGAAGGCGTCAGCAAGTTCGGCCATTTTAGCTTTGCGCTCGTGCATGCTGCCTACGATGATTAGCTCCGTTACTCCTGTGTGGGCAATTTCTTTGTCCACAATGTGTCGTGGCATTACACCCGTTACTTCGCCACCGGCCTCCAGGGCAGCGTCGGCCACCACGCGCATCAGCCCGATGTTGGCGCCGCCATACACCAGACGCAGATTATTGGTTGCCAGCAAACGCCCCAGCCGTTGCGCTCCGGCTGCATATTCAGAACGCGCACCGACACTCGATCCACAAAAAATAGCTATCGACTTCATCTTTTTAGTTATTTGCGGGTAAAAGTAGTGCTTTTGTCTATTTTTGTGGACAATTCGTTTTTTAATGAAGTTGTGATTTAAATATTAACAAAGAGGGAAATCAAATGAAAAATCTGTTTTTGACTGTTTTAATGCTTGTACCAACTGTTTTGGGTTTTGCTCAGAATGATAAAAATGGTTCAGGATTTTTGGTGACGGATTATCAATGGGATATTGCGCGCAACGATTCGATGGCAACAATGCAAATGGATGTGCCGTTTGACAATCAAAGCGGGAGTTTTGATACCCTATTGCTGGTTGTCGAAAAAAGTAACCAACAGAAGCGTCCGGCCAGGATGTGTTTGCAGATTCCGGCTGATGCGGAGCGAAATATTGGTGTGATGATTAATTTTGGGAAAACCGTTAAAAAGGATTATGGCTACAGTTCCGAGCTTGGCGGCGAGCCATTGATGGCGCCTTACACCCATTGCGACGAGCTGATGTGTTTTGTCGATTTTCAGGATGGTTATGCGGGCAACGAGGCCTCCGGCAACAAAACGGATATTTTCGCCAGCTTTAATGAATTCGACACCATCATCATCTTTTTTATGTATCTCGACGGCCGGCAGGCCAACCTGATGATTCCGCTTGAGAGTTTCAAAAAAACTTATCCACAGCTATAATTCGCTGAATGGTTTAATAGGATTTTCATAAATGACCTTTCTATTTTCAAAATAAAAAATCAAAAAGTATTTTTTTTAATAAAACAACCCAAAAGAAGCTTAAGACATGAAAATAGTTTACATCGTCCGTCACGCCAAGTCGTCGTGGGAATTTCCCCAACTCGAAGAACACGAGCGCCCCGTTATTCCAAAAGGCATCAGGCGCACCGAACGGATCATTGAGTTTTTGCGGGAGCGCAACATAAAAGTCGAATTGCTTTACGCCAGTCATGCAGTGCGTTCACTCGAAACTGCCCGCATGCTTGCGCCTGCCATAGGCCTGATGGCGGAGCAAATAATTACGGAGCCTGAGATTTATCACGGCGGCACCAACGCTTTATCAAATCTTATCTATGCTTTGCCCGACGACGTGAATTCTGTAATGATTGTGGGTCATAACCCGACGGTGACCGACTTTGCCAACGACTATACCCACGAATACATCGACTGGCTGCCTACCTCCGCGGTGGTGGCGCTGCGCTTCGACACCGATGCGTGGGAGAAGATTGACGAAGCCAAAGTGACAACCGATTTCATCGTTACCCCTTCTATGCTGAAAAATTGATAGGTGATTTTGCTATGGTAAAATTAAAAAACAACATCATCAACCGTGAGCTGAGCTGGCTCGAATTTAACGAGCGGGTGCTGCAGGAAGCCAGCGACCCTGCAACTCCGTTGCTTGAGCGGCTAAAATTTCTGGGCATTTTCTCAAACAATCGCGATGAATTTTTTCGTGTCCGGGTGGCTACACTCAGCCGGATGAAAAATATTGAGGCGCTGGATGTCAACATCAAAGAATCGCCGGCAGAGATATTGGCGCAGATACGCGAAACAGTGACCGTGCAGGAGAAGATTTTCAACGAGACCTACCAGGAGCTGGTAGAAGCGCTGGCCGCCGAAAATATTTTTATTATTCATGAGCAGCAGCTTACCGAAAGCCAGAGTGAATTTGTTTCAGCTTATTTCGACAACCATGTGCGTGCGTTGCTTTTCCCTATTATCCTCGACAACCTGGACGATCCCACGAGTTTGCGCGACAAGTCGATTTATCTGGCTGTGGAATTACGCGCTTCCACCAACAGTAGCAAATACGAATATGCTATTGTGGAAGTTCCCACGCCGCCGTTGTCGCGGTTTTTGATATTACCTGAGGAAGATGGTAAAATTTATATCATGCTTCTCGACGATGTGATAAGGCACGGGCTGCATCATATCTTTTCCATTTTTGGTTACGATGCCTTCAACGCTTACACCATCAAGATTACCCGCGATGCGGAGCTGGACATCGACAACGACGTGCACAAGAGTTTTCTGGAGATTATGTCGGAAAGCGTAAAACAACGCGAGTGGGGAACGCCGGTGCGCTTTGTTTTTGACAAAACCATCCCTGCGGAGTTTCTGCGTAAAATCCGACAGAAGCTACAACTCTCCGACGATGATAAGCAACGCGGTGGCGGACGCTATCACAACTTCAAAGATTTCATGAATTTTCCTCCGCTTAAAATGCCGCATCTGTATTACTCGTCGATGCCACCGCTGCCACATCCCGACCTCCCTTCAAATACAAGCATTTTCGAGGTCATCCGCCGCAAAGACGTGATGCTGCATTATCCTTATCAGTCGTTTCAATACATTGTGGATTTGCTGCGCGAAGCTTCCATCGATCCGGATGTGCGTTCGATAAAAATGACTTTTTACCGCGCCGCCAGCCAAAGCAACGTGATGAACGCCCTGATGAACGCTGCCCGCAACGGCAAAGCTGTTACCGTTTTTCTGGAGCTGCAGGCACGCTTCGACGAGGAGGCCAACATATATTGGGCGGAGCAGTTGCAAAAAACCGGCGTAAAAATATTGCCCACCATCCCCGGCCTCAAGGTTCACAGCAAGCTGGTGCTGATACGACGCAAAGAAGATCAGAAAAACGTTTATTATGCCAACA
>JAVETW010000005.1:0-64372 GCA_034005865.1 Thiomicrospira sp.
GACAACAAGCCCAAGTCCGGATGCTGCCAACGCACCAACGCCTCAGCACCAATAATACGCCCAGTTTCAACCTCAACCTTCGGTTGATAAAACACAACAAATTGATTCTGCTTTAACGCCTGCTTTAATTGCGCCTCCAAAATCAAACGCTCCTGCGCCTGAAATGTCATACTTTGAGTGAAGTAAAAAAACTGACCGCTACCTTCGACTTTTGCCCGATATAACGCCGTATCCGCCTGCTGCAACAACTGCTCAGGCAACTGAGCCAAATCCGGAAATAAACTAATACCCGCCGTAGCCGACAACATCACCTCCACGCCATTAGACAGCGTAATCGGCTCACCCAAGCGTGCTAATAACTGCGCCGCCACACGCCCAGCGTCCTCCGGTTGCGCAATATCCTCAAGCAAAAACGCAAATTCATCACCGCCCAAACGCGCCACCATCTCACTCGAACGCCGAGTTTGCTCAAAAATATCAGCCAATGTTTTTAACAACGCATCGCCCACTTGATGGCCATAACTGTCATTGACGCCTTTAAACCGATCCACATCCAACATAATCACCGCCAAACGCGTATGTTTACGCTGTGCCGTTTCCAACGCATGCTGCAAACGCGTCAAAAAAAGGCGTCGGTTAGGCAGGCCTGTTAAATGATCCTGATTGGCCATACGCAGCATTTGTTTTTCGCTTTGCTTTAAGCGAGAAATATCCGCAAAAATACCAACATAATGTTTAACCCTCTTATTTTGATCATAAATGGTAGCGATGCTCAACCACTCTGCAATCAATTCGCCATTTTTGCGCCGATTCCAAATCTCACCCGACCAATGCCCCTGCTGCGCCAAAGCCTGCCAAATCGCCTGATAAAACGCAGGCGAGTGCCGGCCCGATCTCGTGGCGCACAAAGCAATACAATTTAATCAGCTACCAATAAACGCTCAAATTGCTCGGCTGGCAATGGCGGGCTTTTTAAATAACCTTGGTAAGATTCGCAGGCGGTCGATTTTAAGAAATCAAGCTGCGCTTGAGTTTCCACCCCTTCACACATCACTCGCAGTTTTAAACTGTGCGCCATCGCAATCATCCCTTCAACTAACTGACGATCATCCTCATTCTGCACCAAGTCATCAATAAAACACTTATCGATTTTGAGTACATCCAAAGGCAAACGCTTCAAATAAGACAACGAGGAATGCCCCGAACCAAAATCATCAATCGCAATATGAACGCCGATACGACTCAACTCCTTCATATTTGCTAACACCACTTCCTCACCGCGGATAAAGCTACGCTCGGTGATTTCCAACTCCAAACACTCCGCCGGAAAACTGGTTTCACCGAGAATCATCTTCACCTTATCAACCCAGTCGGGTTGCTGCCACTGCGCATCCGCAATATTCACCCCCAAACGAATCGGTGGATGACCCGCCTTTAGCCAAGCCTTGCCCTGACGACAGGTTTCGCGCAACACCCATTCACTAATCGATACCACCAAGCCGGTTTCTTCGCTAATTTCAATAAACGCCGAGGGCGCCAACATACCACGTTCGGGGTGCAACCAGCGAACCAGCGCCTCCGCGCCGATTATCTGTCCGCTTTGCACATCGACTTCCGGCTGGTAATACACATGGAATTGATCCAGTTTTAATGCCTGCTTGAGTTTTTGCTCCAGCACCAAACGTTCCTGTGCCTTAAACCGCATATCTTCACTAAAGTAGAAGAAATCTTTTCGCCCCTTAGTTTTAGCGTGATAAAGCGCAATATCCGCCTGCTGCAATAACAAATCAACACTATTGCCTAAATCTGGATACACACTCACCCCAGCCGATGCACTCAGACGAATTTCGATCCCGTTAGACAACTTATGCGGCTGTTCAAGACGCGCAAACACTTGCTCAACCACTCGCGCCGCGTTCTGTGCTTGCTGAATATCATTCAACACAATCATAAATTCGTCGCCGCTAATTCGCGCAACGATATCGGTTTTACGACGTTGAATGAGCAAGATTTCCGCGATACGCTTTAACAACTCATCGCCAATCGAGTGCCCATAACTGTCGTTAATCGCTTTAAACTTATCAATATCAACCATAATCACGGCTAGCACATAGCCCTCGCGCTTCGCCGTCTCCAACGAATCGGCTAATCGACGACGTAAATCACGACGATTAGGCAAACCGGTCAGTGGGTCTTGATTCGCTAACAACGTCAGCTCAAATTCGGCTTCTTTCAAACGCGTAATATCTGCAAAGATTCCGACATAATGACTCAAGTTACCGCGTTCATCATAAATCGTCGTGATACTTAAACGCTCAGCGATAAGCTTGCCATTTTTACAGCGGTTCCACACCTCACCGGACCAGCTGCCTTTGTGTTCGATTTGTGCCCACATCTGCTCATAAAACGCACGATCCTGCTTACCTGACTGTAAAAAGCGCGGGGTTTGCCCTATCGCCTCTTCCGGCTCATAGCCCAAAATATGCGTAAAGGCCGGATTAACCGATACAATCCGTTTCTGTGCATCCGTAACCATAATGCCTTCAATCGTGTAATTAAACACCGATGCCGCCTGTTTTAGCGCCTGTTCCACCAAACGCTTTTCCGTAATATCAGTCAAAATACAATGTATACGCTCTACTTCGCCCTCAGCATTCAACGACACCCGACCCTGCGCGCTCACCTCACGCACCACCCCATCGGCACGACTAATCCAGAACTCCACTTCTTCGATATGATGTTCGGCGAGCAACACGCTAAAATAGGTTTGCACCACCGCCAACGACCGCTCGTCTAAAAATTGGGCAATCGGTCTATCCACCGCCGCCGCCTCATTAGGCAACGCAAACAAATCCAACCACGCTTGATTAACCGACTGAATCACACTTTTATTATCCAACGACATATAGGGTAATGGTGCATTAAAGAACAACCCTTCGTAATAGGCCTTGCGCTCCGCCATCAAGCTATTCATCTGTGTTTGATGGGTAATATGCTGCTCCATTTGCGCCATACGATATACACGCCAAATACCCCATACCAGCAACGTCACCACCAACCAACCAATCAGCAACATTAATAAACTAAATTGATACACCGACCCCATTAACTCGTCTTGCTGAATCTGGCTCACCAAACAGCGTTCCAGCGGCGCCACATAATGACAAGCCAACCATACACGACGACCTAAAAAATCAGTCGTTTCTAACGCGCTTTGTGCAGCGCCGGATTGTCGCAAACGCACTAAATCATCGTAACCTGACAAGGCTTTACCCGCTTGATACGCGGTACCTTCAATGTTAATTGGCGTTAGCGTAACGATTTGATTATGGCGCAAACGAGAAAAAAAGCTCAACGCCGTGGTGACATTACTTGGCCAAAAAGCAATCAGCGGCTCAATAAAATGAGTCGGATCCACGCGTAAAACCAAGCCGCCAACCAACTGACCTTCCTCACGAATCGGCGCCACCACATCCATATACGGCACACCTTGATCATTTTCGATTTGGTCAGTAAAGCGCGGACTGGCCGAGGCTAATAAAGAACGCCACAACTGCTTGGTTTGCTCTGGATTAAGCTGACTTAGATGATTAGTTTGCGCCACTAATTGGCCTTGATTATCAAGAAGCAAAATCTGCGCATAGCCGCGACGTTTTGCAATCAGCTCTAAACGCTCCAAGGTAGTCGCCATCACATCATTGACCACTTGGCGCTGAGCAAGCTGTTGAACCATGTGCATTTCGCCTAGCAAATAAGCGTCTTGAATGCGCTCATCCATCCAATGCGTAAGTTGATTATATTTAAGCTGATTAACCTGGGTAAGCTGACCAAGCGCGGCATGAGATAAATGCGCTTTTTGATAGACAAACACGGCCGCCACCAAAACCCCAACCACCAAATAAAGTAATACAGCCCAGTATTTCAACATCGCCATTTGTTTATTGTGTACAACGCGCGCAACAGAAGACATCTTTAAACAACCTATGTTTTTAAGTTTTGCCGATAATCCAGCGCTATCAGCAGCTCAGCGTTCTTTGCACAAGCGCATGGCCGCTAAAGTAGGGAGCGCGTCGATTAATAAGCACCCGTTATGAGTTTATAACCAAACAACAGCATACTAACTCTGCGCAGCCCGGACACTCGCGCTTTTTATACGCTTTTATGCCGCGATTCGTGCAACGGAACCCGTTCAAATAAAGCACAAAACCAGTCAAATTGTACAAATTATATAATTTATACACCTTGGACTAGGCCAAACAGCCTAGCATTATAATCAAAATACGCGTTGGAACAAAGCAAAAAACCGTCATAAAATTCGCTAATACACACAAAAAATGCGCTAAAAAACCCAAGCAAAAAATAAAGAAAAGAACAATTTTAAATGAAGAAAAATACCGCCTTAACCTAGGCGATAAATTGAAATAAAGCACATTAAACTAGACAAGCAACAGACATCGCCAATTCAGCTAGCGGCCATTAACGGCTTGCTGTTTGAGTCATGAAAAGAGAACCTGCAGTCCTAAAAGAAGTTAAATCAAACAATTAAACGCTTATAATTAAACGCTTACGTTGTGTACGCTAGCGATGCTGACCAATTTGGCAGCCGAGCTTATTTGACTCATCAAATCGTTGTTATTATCAACCAACATCACTGCAAAAGAACTAGGCACTAAAAAAGCTCCAAACTGGAGCTTTTTTAGAACTTAACCGACTAAATTAGAATAATTCAACGCAGATAGAACGCTCATTAGTCCAAGTAGTCGTTGTAGCACGAGGGTCTGCTTGCGGCACTAAACGCGCACGACCATTTGACCAGTTAGAGTCTGCTGAAGCATCAAACGGATTACTACTACCATCAATACCACGGATGATATCTTCAGCGGTTTCACGGTCGGTAATCCCTTCAAAACACAATGCCCAGTTAAATTCTTCCGGTTTAGCGTTTGCATTTCGTGCCACTCTATCAAGGTTAGCCGCACCATCCGGTCTTAATCCGCCTTTTTTCGCTAAGAAAATCGTACCGCCCAACGCGTGAGTTGGCTTGCCTGTATTATTATCAAGCTTGGCACCAATGTAGTTACGTGCAATCAACTCTCCCACCATCTCTTCACTTTTTGGCTTACCAGTAATCGCCTTGTCATACTTATCCGTATTAGTAAACAAATTCCCATAACGATCTTCATAACTTAAGATCGCTACGCGATAAGCATTAACATCACTTAATACAGCTTTGACTTTCGCGCTTTTAATTAGTTCTTGACCTTTCAAAACGCCGCCTAACAATAAGCCAACGATCACTAACACAATCGCAATTTCAACCAGGGTAAAACCTTTTTGTTTTTGCACCATCATGGAGACATCTCCTCACTTGATTAAACCATTAAAAAATAACACACACATACAGTTTAATGCGAATATAACTTTACGCAAAGAGTAAATTTTATTTACAGGTCATTTTAATCTAAGCAAACTCTAAGAACGCTTTAGTCGGATTAGCTATTTTGATACAGAGCTAACCTCAGAAGCAAGCGTTTGTTCGCTCAACGGCAAACGCAACACAAACCCAAGTCTTTGATTTTCATTAATTAAATGAATCTCTCCGTCAATCTTTGTCAACAACGAACGTGCTAAAAATAACCCCAGCCCCATACCACTTTCACTGCTAGACCAAAAGGGTTCAAATAATCGCCTTGCGTTTTGCACTACGTAGTCACGCTTAGCATTTGACACGAACTGATAGAGTTCAAGATAAACATAAGCGCCTTGCGTATAACTTTTTATACACACCGGCTGCTGCGTCTCACCATGATCGCGAAAATTGCTCAATACATTCACTAAAACCTCACTAATCAGCGGCTTAGAAAGACAAAGAACGTGATCGTCGGTTTGCATTTCTACCTTCAGCATCAGATTCGCAGCCACTTGTGTTACCAACGCTTGCAACGCAATCAGCTCTATTTCGGTATCACCACTTAGACTGGTTTTAAGTTGGCCTAACGTGCGCTGCGCTCGCTGTTTTACATTTGGCAAGCTCACTTTCAGACGCGCAATCAACTTGGCATAATCCTGCGCACTGTGAATACGCTCCACTTGATCACCTAATAATTCAATAAATTGCATTAGGTTTTTTAAATCATGCTGGGCAAAAAGCTGAAAACGCTCTAAACGCTGTTGGGTGAGTAGGATTTGATTAAGCTTGATATAGATATCTTGTTGCAACAACTGAGTAAACGTTTGCTGAACTAATTGCGCCATATAACGCTTTTCACCCCGCAACGACGGCGTATAAAAAGCCAACTCGATAGCAATATCTCCTTGGGCGATATATTGGTGCTCGCTGGCTTGTGCGTGCAACTGACCAAAGCACATATCACTGTGTTCACCAAACCAGTTTACCCGCGCGCGCAAACCTTGGCAGCCGCTGTGCTGTAATACCGACCAGGCCTGCTGAATAAAATCCAACGCATCTTGCTGTACGGCTTGGTTTATATCGTATAGGTTTTGAATATGCTGTTTGAGTTGGTGGCTTTGATATTTGAGATACGCTACCACCACCAACAACAAACCGCCTAGCACCAAAGGCACCACAAATATCGCTAAATTTAAACTCATCGTCAAGGCGTAGACCCTTCGTCCTCGGCTGGATCGAGCACGCGTTGGATATGGTACTTTTTAATTAAATAGTAGACGTTTTCACGCTTTAGGCCGAGGCGACGCGCGGTTTCATGAACGTTAAAATCGGTATCGAACAACACTTGACGGATAAATTTTTCTTCCGCTTGGTTACGCACCGCTTTCATTCCCTCCCCCAGTTGCGCATTCACATAAAGCGGTTGAAACCCTTCTTCGGCCTTCATACGCTGCGTTTGTTGAAAAAACAACGTTGCGCGCTCTACCGCGCTTAACAACTTGGCCTCACTAATCGGCTTGAGTAAAAAGTCAAACGCGCCCGCTTTTACACAGGCATAGGCATTATCTTGATGATCTTGGCCGGTCAACACCAATACTTTCGCGCCATAGCCCTCCCTTGACAACCAGCCAAGAAAAGCCAGCCCCTGCGTGGCAAGATGCTCATCCGGCGGCAAGCCCAAATCCAACACAATCACCGCGAACGTTTGTTGTGCTAAACAGGCCTGTGCTTGCGCCAAATTATCCGCCTCACTCACAACATAGCCATGATATTCAAGGGTGAGGGCTAACATAGCGCGAATGGCCGCATCATCATCAACAATCAGCACTTGAGGCTTCGCTTGTATCCTAGTCATCGCTTATTTCACCTCAATATTGACAGGCAAAGGCGCCGGCCAATGCACACTCGAATACACCTCGCCAACTCTGATTTGACGACGCTGTTGGCGAAACTCGACTGTCGCGTATTGTCCTTCGATAGCGATTAAGCGAAGCCCCTCTTTGTATTCTCCGATTTCATAGGCTTGATCATTTAATAGCGCAAACGCGGGTGCGTCACCAGCGCGCTGAATAATGGCGGATAATCGAATAAAAGTCGGCACCGAGGGTATTAGAGGCTGGGCAAGTGGTGGCGGTGGCGCATCGACGATTCCTTGCAACCAACGTGTGCGTTCGCGCTCAATAGCCTCACGCTGCGCTGCGCTCATTAATAATGACAGGCCTGCTAATTCATGGGCATTAACCAAACTCACATACAACAACCCTAAACTTAATCCACCGATTTGTATCATTCGCTGCTTAAAGCGCATCGTACTAGCCTTTGTCATTTGGCACCTCAATTAAATTCGTGATGTATTGGGGCGCGACGCCGTTTTGTGACTTATCTTGGTCGGGCGCGTGGTTCCTCGTGCTGTTACTGCCACGCCTGGGCATCAAAAGGACGCGGTTGGCCTCGATAAAGTTGCAGATTACACAAAACCTGAATATGGCCCGTTTGCGCACTAAACTGCAACGGCTGTGCTAAGTCTTGATTCATACGCGCCAGTTGACAAGACTCAATCCAAACATTCGCGCTCAAGTTTTGATTAATAAACGCCATTAAATTAAAAAAATCAGCATCGGTTTGTAACTGCACCCCTAACGTCAACGGGCTGATATAAAACAACCCCTTGTCAATATCGAGCTTAGCGGAATACTCTCGCAACGAACGCTCGGCACTAAATTGCAACGTCAGTTCCGTAGCCAAATTCTGTTTTACCCAATCACCGAGATTATCCATCCAAACGACGCGCTGCACTGGCGTGAGCAAGCTCTGTACCGCTGGCGTGTTATATTGTGCCAGCAACTGCTGATAACGAGCGGAATCGGCTTGCAGCCCCTCAACCTTATCCATTAAATCAGCCAAAGCACCGCGCTGCTGCTCCAAATGGAAAGCCTGATGTTGTTGCGCCAAAAACACCTCATAAAATCCGTAACTGCTCAAAACAAACACCAACCAAATCGTCAACGGCATGGCAATTAAACGCGAAAACAGACTCGAACGACGCGATTTAGCGCTCATCACGGCCTCCTTGTGCTTGTGCGACCGCATCGGCATCATATTTGACTTCTATCGTAAAAGGTAACCAACGAATTTCTGCCAACGGGCGTACGCTCAAACCTTGTGAATCGTCAATATCCAATGGTTTTTGTTGTAGCGTGACTTGATAAAACCCGCGTTGCGCGCGCAAGGCATTCAACACCGCCTCCATCAAATCTAAAACCTGTTGATAATGACCATCAAAAGGATAAATCACACCGGTGAGACGAAGCGTATACAGGGTATTATTAAGGGGCTCTTGCGCCTGCCAATAGAGGCTTTGCAGATGAATACGCTCAAACGGAGTCAGCGCCTGTGCCGTGCCTTGCAATAAGGGTAAATACGATGGTTGCTCGCGCATCGCCTGTGCGGTTTGCGCAAACGCAATTAATCCTTCAATATCGTTTACCAATAATTCGTTTTGACGTTCTTCAATTAGCTTTGCTTGCAGAATTTGATTCTGTTGCAACTGATATTGCACACTCTGAATATCTTCATTTAATGTACTTAACCACACCTTTAGAATAAAAAACCCGATTAATGCAATCGTCAACAAGGTGAGCACATTAAACAACAACCCGGCACGCCGATAATGCGCAACTTTTTCAACATAAGGCGTCGTGTAAAACTGACTAAACCCCGCGTTACGGGCCATCTTCACCAAGTGTTGACTCACAAATCGATCCGGTTTTAGACCCGTGTGCGCTAAATCCAACAAATAAAAACACTGGTCACAGGATTTGTTTTGAAATGCCAGCGCCCCGGCATCGGCAAAAATCGCTTCGCACTGCGCAACGGAAATGTCGTCAAAACGATCCACCAATAAGTAGGCAAACGCCGTTCCTTGAGGCAGGATTTTTTGGTTGTAAATAAAACGACTGGCAAGCTTCGCTTCTTGCGCCAAAAAGCGCAATACCTGTTGACTATCGTTAATTTGCAGGCCTGATTCAAGCTCAATAATACGCGTTAGACGCAGCTGACCTTGATAAAAAAAACATTGGCGATAGTTGCGTTCACTCATACGCACAATCAACATCAATGGCTGCTTTAGCGTTTTACGCGACCATTTGAGCGTCGATTTAAGCTGCGTAAACAACCACTGTTTGAGTAAAAACGGCGCCGAATAAATCCCGGTAATAATTAAATTGAGGGTTTGAATTTGATCCATCAGCGCCTTAAGCGGCTTCGATCCGGTGATGCTGGCGGTAATTAACATTTCCTCTTTGCGTCCATCTTCGTTGACGCTCTTAACACCGCTCCATAAACTATGATGCAGCAATACGCCTTTTTGCTGCATTTTTTGGGCGTTACGCTTTTGCAACGCCTGCTTTTCCCAAGGAAACAGCGCCGGCATAAAATCGGCTTGCCAATCCTCTTCTAATAAATCCAACACTAAACTCAGCCGTGTTGAGGGCGCCAGTTGCTGCATAAAGGTCGGCACCTGCTCCCAAGCCAAGGTTTGACATTGTTCATGCCAACGTCGCGAACGATAAACGGCAACCCCCGATCCGGTTATGTACAAAACAATCTGCATATGCCAACGCCCTTTAAATGTCTATTTTGGTCATGGTGTCATATACCGGCCCAAGTACTGCAATCATCACCCAGCCGACAATCAACGCCATAATAATGGTCAGCAAAGGCTCAATCGCCGGTTCAATTTTCTCGATGCTTTCTTTCGCTTCACGATCATAAAAATAACTGGTGTTTTTGAGCGCCTCATCCATCTTGCCACTCAACTCACCTACTTTCACCATACGAATCCCCAGCGGTGGAAAAACCTCCGCTCGCTCAAACGACTTATAAATTGGTTCGCCTTCTTGAATTAGGCGAATGGATTTAAAAACGTTGTTTTCTAAATAGCGATTTCCGGTAACGCTCGCGGCTAAACGCATACTCTCGGTAAACGTCATCCCCGAAGCATACATCACCGCGAGGGTATTGGAAAAACGTGCAATTTTGAGCTTATACAACACCGGACCGATGACCTTAATTTTAAAAATCAAGCGATCAACCGCGAGCCGAAAAGCCGGAATTTTTTTATATAAAGTTTTGTACAACGCCACCAATACAAACGGCGCGATAATCAAAAAAACAATATTGTTTTGTACAAAATTAGAAACCGCAATCAGCGACTTGGTAGCAAACCCGATTTCCCCGCCCATTTCGGTAATAAAGGCGAGCAACTCAGGTACAACAAAAATCATCATCATCGCCACCACACCAATCACCACGACGGCAACAATCGAGGGATAAATCATCACTTTTTTCGCCTTTGCGCTCAGCTCATCTTCCCACTTGAGCATTTCACCCAAATCATGCAACGTGGCTTCTAAGCTACCGGTTTTCTCGCCCACCGCGACCAACGACAAATACACCTCACCAAACACATCACGATACGGCTGCAGCGAGGCCGAGAAGGTTTGCCCCCCCTCCATTGATTCATACACATACATCAGCATTTCTTTAATCGCGTGATTGTCAAATGAATCACGCAAATCGGCAATGATTTCCAATAACGGCACACCAGCACGCAACAACTGCTCGAGCTGGAAAGTTAAAGCGATTACTTCTTTAGGCGTAATTTTACGGCGACGGAAGAATTCAACTTGCGTTCGGCGTTGTTTAATCGATAGCACATCAATTTTCGCCGCTTGCAATTTTTGCTCGACATCGGCTTGATTACGCCCCTCAAGCTGGCCTTTGACACGTTCGCCATAACGATTAATGCCGGTATATTGATAGGTTTGCACAAGCTGACCTTTAAATTAATTCGGTAAGATTAACAACACGGCTAATTTCATCCAACGAGGTTTCACCCTTTCGCACCCAAGCAATCGCGCTTTCCGCCATCGTGCGAAACCCTTGTTTTTTCGCTTGTGCCAACAAAGCGCTGGTCGGCGCCCCTTCTAACAACATATCATCCATCTCGCCGGTAAAGCGCAGCGTTTCGAGTATCGCCAAGCGTCCTTTGTAACCGATATGATTACAATGTATACAGCCTTTTGCCTTATATAACACCGTATTATCGTAGGTTTCCAACCCGACTAAATGCGCTTCAAACTCTTCAGGACGATACGCCTGCTTACAATGTGGACACAATTTACGCGCCAAGCGCTGCGCCACAATACCGATGATATTACCGGCCAAAATAGTAGGAGATATACCAATATCAAGCAAACGCGGAATCGCACCGATTGCCGAGTTGGTATGCAACGTAGCATAAACCTGATGACCAGTCATCGCCGCGCGCATCGCCATCTCGGCGGTATCGCTATCGCGAATCTCACCGATCAAAATAATATCCGGGTCTTGGCGTAATAATGCGCGAATGCCGCGAGAGAATGTCATGCCAATATCTTCATTCACTGCGGTTTGACGAATCATCGGCATCGGGTACTCCACCGGATCTTCCAATGTCATAATATTGACGCCGACATCATTAATATCGTTCAAAATCGAGTAAAGTGTGGTGGTTTTACCGGAACCGGTCGGGCCGGTGACTAAAAAAATACCCGTAGGGCGGCTCATCATTAATTTCACTTCTTGATACGACAAAGGATCCAAACCGAGTTGATCCAACGGCACAATCCCCTTTTCGCTATCTAAAATCCGCAATACAAAGTTTTCACCGTGCGTGCCGGGCAATGACGATACCCTGAAATTAATGCGTCGCCCCATTACAATTAAATCCATGCGCCCATCTTGCGGCAAGCGCTGATCGGTTAAGTCAAGTTCGGACATCACCTTTAAACGCACCACTAATCCCGACCACAAAGACTTATGCAATAAACGCACTTCCTGTAGCACACCGTCTATGCGATAACGAATGCGCACATAATGTTCATCCGGCTCAAAATGAATATCCGATGCGCCACGCTTGACGGCATCGGTAAGCAGGCTATCTACCAAACGCACCATGGGTTGCGAATATTCATCGGTGTCGGCCAAAGCCGTAGCATCGACTTGACCGGACTCCAACTCCTGCAAAATCCCCTCAATCGACAATTCATAACCATAATAATGATCAATCGAGTATTGAATTTCTGATTCCGACACTAATACGGGTTGAATACGGATCCCTTGCTGCTGGATATTACGGCGGATTTTATCAAGCAGCAAAATATCTTCCGGGTTATTCATAGCGATTTTCAACTGATCGCCGTGCAAACTAATCGGCATGACTTGATGCGCGCGCGCAAAAGGTTCGGTGAGCATATCCAACGCATCCCTATCCGGAATAATGCCGTGCAAGCTCATCGACACATAACCGGTGGTTTCACCAATCACTTCACGCGCCTGTGCTTCATTCATAAAGCCCAAATAAACCAACACCTCACCGAGCTTTTTGCCGGTTCGGCGCTGCTCCGTTAGCGCAATGCGAAGTTGATCTTGATTGATATAGCCATCAGCAATCAGCTTATCGCCAAGACGAATCGGTTGTGCCATGTTAGTGTCCTTGTCCTAAAAACGCAGCCAACGCTTGGATACGTTGGGCGACGGTGTTCGCATCAAAGCGCGCGTTATCGTCACTTTGTAACGCTATTGCCGCTCGGTAATGCGTCAACGCAAGTTCATACTGACCGAGCCGATCAAGACTAATCGCTAAATTCAAACGATAGTCAGCGTTATTCATATCTAAACGCACGCTGTCAAAATAAGCCTGCTGCGCTTTAAACCAATCCCCTTCTTGGGCATAAACGTTACCCAGCGCAAACTGTAATACCGCCGATTCGGGAATTTGCCGATTAAGAGCCTCTAAATCTTGTTTTAACTGTGGGCTACTTTCTAGCGCGGTTGCAATCGACGCAATCCCTTGCAGGGCGTCACTATCTTGGGGGTAATGTTGCAAAACCTGACGATAATAATTAATCGACTTACTCCAGTCGCCATACTGCGCAGCAACGGCGGCCAAGCCAAGCAAACTGGTTTTATTGTTCGCCAACTGCGCCAACCCTTGCTCATACCAAGCTTGTGCCTGCGCAAAATTTCCCTCGACATAAGCTTGGTATGCTTGCTCATTAAATGCCGGCGCAACTTTGGGTTGAACCTGAATTGTTTTTGCAGCAGCAGGCGCAGTGCGTTGCGCTTGGCTGGCAGGCGCTGGCGCTTTTGTTGGAGTCGAGTTAGGCGTATTTAAACTTGCACGTGGGCTAATGGCTAATGTCGCCGTTTCCAAAGGCAAATCACAAATTTGCGCAACAGACTCGCCAGATTCACTGAGTTTATCAACCTCAGCTATTGCCCCTTCTTCCGATATCGGCTTGGGCTCGATTGACCCATTAGCCGACGAATCAAGTTGTCCCTCGTCATTAATTTGCGTTTCAGCGATGGCTAATCGCTCAGCCTCTACACTTAAATCCTCATCTGAAGACAACACAGGGGCCAAAACGGCTGAGTCTAGTGCGGTCGTAGTTGATGAAGAGGTCCACAAAGCGCGCGTTTTTAGCCAGCTATAAGCCAACACCAAACCAATAATCAGCGATAGCAACAATAACCAAAGCAGCCAACGTGAACGCGGTTTTTTTGCGACCGGTGCCTGCGTCGCCTTATTCAGAATGTGTTGCAGTTGCGTAATATCAGGCTTATCCGCCGATGTTGGAACTGGTTTTTCGACGAGCGTTGGCGATGGCGTATTCACCTCAGTCGCCAAGGGAGTGGGCGCTGTGTCAGTAATACGCGCGGGGGCATCACTCGAACGAGAAACAGGTTGCGAATTTGACGGTTGAGTTTGTCGTGTCGGCGCTAAATCGGCGCCCTCATCAAGCAATAAATCCGATTTCGCTGCCACATCCGGCGCAGACGATTGCGCCGCCTCGTCTAACGAATCCATCAGCGAGTTGAGTGAGTCGAACTCATCATCTAATGCTTCTAAGTCAAGATTTGTGTTGGACTGACGCACCTCGGACCCCGATTGCGCCATTTTGAGATTAAGTGACGCACCTGCTGTGGATGCGGACGCGACAGTTGGTTTAGGTTTAGGTTTTGGCGGCAAAGGCGCATCATCATCGCTGAGCTTAAGATTTAAACGCATCGGTTCGTCATCGTTTGGCTCTGCAGGCGCAGAAGACGGCGTCTGATTGGTTTGAGGCTGGCTGGCCTTGACTGGCTGATCATCCAAATCAAAATTAAAATCCAGCGCTAATGGGGCGTCATCCACCCCTGCAAAAGTAGAGCTTTCAGTACCACTCAATTTGTGAGAAGCCGGTTTATGCTGGTTGCGCTGACTAAGCACGGGACGTAACGCCGATTCAACGTTTTTCTGCTCTAGGGCTTTTTTTTCCGCCGCGGCTTTTTTTAAGGCTTCCAGCAACACACTCATTTTTTGGCATCACTCCGCTGTTCTAACAACCCGCGGAATTGAACCAAGTCACCATTTTCAATGTCGGGCTGATCAATAATCGTGGCACGAATAAAAATAACCAACTCCGTTTTTTGTACCGTATCATTACGATACGCAAATAATTCTCCCAAACCTGGCACATTCGACAACCAAGGCACGCCATCGCGGTTATTATCGCGAACATCTTCAATCAACCCGCCGATAATACCGGTTTGCTGGTTGCGCAATTTCAAAACTGTTTCCATCTCGCGCTCTCTCACTACCGGTATCTTGCTAATAATAGGCTCTCGTCCAATCGGCCTTAAATCTGGGTTGGGGTCCTCTCGATAATCAATAATGCGAGAAATGGTAGGACGGATATTTAGCGAAATTTCTTCCTCGTCATTAATAAACGGCGTTACGGTCATCATAAACCCGACCGGTACAGTATGCACCGTTGAGGTATAGGTCGCGGGACTGGTTTGTACACCGGTGCTTGAAACCACTGCCGGAGTGGTTTCCAAAGTGAAATAAACCTCGTTATCCACTACTTTTAATAAAGCCGATTGATTATTAATTGCCATGATTTTTGGGCTGGAGAGAACTTTGGCATCACCAAACTGTTGCAACATTTTGAGGCTAGCGCCAACATCGAGCGTTTTACCACCGGCTTTGATTAAACCACCGGCCAAGGTCGCAAAGAACCCAGTAGCGACATCGCCCGCATCCTTCACCTGATTAGCAAGATTGTTAGTGCCTGCACGCGAACCAAACGACCAATCGATACCCGCTTGATACTCGTCGGAAAGAATCACTTCAATCACCGACGCTTCGATTAATACCTGTTTTTCCGTGGTTTGCCCAAGGGTATAGATATACTCTGCCACTTGCTTATGTTGACGACTGCTTGCATACACCAGTACCAAACCAGCTTCTCGATTGATCATTACCGTTGATTGGTGGCGTGGTGTTATCGCCGCCGCAGTTGTTTGGGCTTGCCCATAGCTTGGTGCCACTGGCGCTGACAAAGCAGATACATCTGTGGTCTGAGAAATAGCATTGACCTGCGCAGCGAGGGCCGCCCCTGCTGTCGTCTCTTCTGTCGGTACCGCTGCGACAGGCTCTGGCGCCGCAGGCGGAGTCACTGGCGTTGCTGGTGCAGACGGAGCCAAGGCCGTATCCACTTCATTAATATCGGTGGTCATATTGAGCAAATTCGCTTGTAGCGCTGCCCAAAAATCGTGTTCCGATTTAATCTCCACTACCGAAGAACTACCCGCGCCTTGCGAGGAGGAACCAGCATTCACTGCGCCGCCGACGGTCATATTCATCACAATAGTATCGGTTTTATTGCGCTGAATATTTACATAGTCAATCACATACTGCTTCCAGTAAGGTCTATCCGGCTTGATAATAAGATGATTGTCTTCGATTTGAAAAGCAAGGCTAAGTTGATTGGCTAAACGTTCAAGAATCACCGGTAAAGGCTGTTCAATAGCGTTAATCGTAACAACGCCTTCCACCCCTTGCCAAATATCAACCTGATAACCAAACTTGGTCGCAATTTCATAAATCACTTGTTGCGCCGGCGCATTAAATGCTGACACACTGGCTAATGCCAATGGCGCTTCTTTTTTTGGGGGGGGATTAAAAGGACGCGCACGCACAATCTCCGGTACGCTGGCAACTAACTCATCGGCTTTTTTCTGTGTGGTTAAATGCCCTTGATAGGCAAACTCTTGCCCCAGCGGCGGCACTAAAGGATCACGTTTTACCGCCGACTCACACCCCAGCAGCCCAACAACGAGCAAACCGGATAGGATTAGCTTATTTGGTGCCTCTCGCTTCACATTATCCCCTTTTCATATTCCTGCGCCGGTTGCGCCTCAACGGCTAATTCTTTTAGCAACCGCATACGCGGCTGAATATAGGGCCGACCAAACTGCAGCCATGTCGGCAAGCGCGCAATAAAGGCTTGCGCCGACTGCATTCCATCAAAACGCCCATAATAAAACTTATATACGCCATTCACCTCATCCGCATAATACTGCACCTCATGCGGATCGATCATTTTTGTCGTTAAAATACGCTGATAAACCGTATCAAACTCTGCTATCGGCACCACGATTAACTGCACAGTGTATAAAAACGTCTGTGTTTGAAGGTGCTGATACAACCGTTCTCGACTCGACTCGCGCGTCTGTAAAACAGGCTGAGCTACTTGTTCTGGTAGCTCATCACTTACCGCCACAGGTACTTCAATCGAAGGCCCAAGCTCAGCCGAATCCTTGCTTTGCGCTGGCGCCGGTTCAAGTGCGACTGGCAACGAATCGTGCGAAGACGCTGGCGTGGTCGGCGCTTCTGACACCGATACACTTGGCTGTGGCAACGACTTAACGACTTCATCATCTAGCATATTTTGCGCCAAATACCCCTGTTTGTATAAATAAAACCCAACCGCAGAAAGCATTAGCACAAATAACAACCCAATTAGCAGGCCTGTTAGCCAGCCAAAACGCGGTTTTAAACTCGGATCAAGATGATGGGGTTTTAGCACACGACTGGATTCGGAATAGGCCGCTAATAAAGCGCGATCAGCCAGCGTATTAACCTCCCGCAGTAAACCGCGGCTCATTTGATGGATTAACGCGGCTATTTTTGGCGTAAATAAATCCGCACCAGCGTAACCGGCTTTTCGCATACGAAAATTAAGGTAGGATTGAATATCGTTGACACAAAAAGGCTGCAAGTAAATAGCATGGGTAATGCGCGTTTGGAACTGTCTAATTTGTGCTTGAGATAAATTCGTATCAAGCTCTGGCTGACCGAACAACACCATCTGCAATAATTTATCTTGCTCTGTTTCAAGATTCGTCAATAAACGAATTTCTTCGAGCGTATCAATCGACATGGCTTGCGCTTCATCAATCAATAACAAGGGGCGCTTACCGCTGGCATGCTGCTCAAGCAAAAAGGTATTGAGCTTTTTGGTTAAAAAGAACTTTTGTTCTTCACGTTCGACTTGCAAGCCAAACTCAACACAAATAAAAAACAAAATATCATGAGACGAAAGGTTCGGTGAATTGATATACACCGACACATAGTGTTGAGGCAAGCGCTGACTCAGACGTCTAAGCAAAGTCGTTTTGCCACTGCCAACCTCACCCACCACCTTAATAATGCCGTCGCCGCGCTCCAGTGTGTAAAGCAACGCATTAACAATATCTTCGCGCTCAGCATCCTGATAAAAAAAGTGCAAATCGGGCGTTGATTTAAATGGCAGGTCTGATAACTGAAAAAACGGTCGATACATTCAACATCGCTCAATTTTAATTCAGGCTATTTTAAAACAACTTGCCTAACAATAGCGAAGAAAAACGCACAAATAACCAGCATGATTGCGGATAAACGCTTAAATGGATTTCAGCATATCCGCCTCATTTTAACGTTTTAGCATCCGTTAAAAACCACTCACAAACTATTGATAAATAAAAGATATTTTAAATAACATCGGCATATAATGATGCACACAACATGCAAAGTCGTTAAACCTTCAGCCGTGGTTTCAACCTTGTATCTAGCGTCTGTTGACCAGTCATTTTGAACCACGCAGACCGAAGCCTGTTCAGCGCGGCTTGAGGTATGAAGTCGTTGATTGTTGCAGATGCGTGTTTTATCCATCGTTTTGGCTGAGCTACAAACCTAGACAGATATTAACTAAAACTTGATTTATCAAAAAGTTATAGAAATAACTTCATCAAATTTAGCAAAATAAACAGCGCACTTATGGACAACCTGCAGGCCTGCTAATTCATCTATGCGCTAAAAATAAAAAGCCCGCAATCAAGCGGGCTTAAGGTAGCGCACGAAGCACGCGGCTATTTCTTTTTCTTCGGTGCGATTAAATCGGTAATCGTGCCTTCGGCCATTTCCGCCGCGAACGCAAAGGTTTCGCTCAACGTCGGATGCGGGTGAATGGTGAGGCCGATATCTTGCATATCTGCGCCCATTTCAATCGCCAACATCGCTTCAGCAATCAACTCACCGGCATTCGGCCCGACAATCCCTGCACCAAGTAAACGGTGGGTTTTGGCGCAGAATAACGATTTACTCATACCTTCGTCACGCCCTAAACTGAGGCTACGACCCGAAGCCGCCCAAGGGAATACGCCTTTTTCATACTCAATGCCTTCGGCTTTAAGCTGCTCTTCGGTTTTGCCAGCCCAAGCCACTTCCGGATCGGTATAAGCCACGCTTGGAATACCCATTGGGGTAAACGCGCTTGGTAAACCACAAATCACTTCGGCCGCGACTTTGCCTTCGTGCACCGCTTTATGCGCCAACATAGGTTGGCCGACGATATCACCGATGGCATAAATATGATCAACATTGGTTTTTTGACGTTCATCCACTTCGATAAAGCCCCAATCATTGACCGCAATACCGGCTTTATCGGCATCAATTAGCTTACCGTTTGGCGTACGACCCACCGCTACCAAGACACGATCAAAGGTATCTTGTACCGGACAATCCTTGCCTTCAAACGACACCACTAGGCCACCTTTGGCCGCTTCAACATGGGTGACTTTTGACTTTAAAAACACGTTTTCATAACGCGCTTTAATGGTTTTAAGCAACGGTTTAGTTAAGTCTTTATCCGCCCCCGGAATAATGGTGTCACCCAACTCAACAATGGTCACTTTAGACCCTAATGAGTCATAAACCTGCGCCATTTCTAACCCGATAATGCCGCCACCGATCACCAATAAACGTTTGGGTACTTCAGCCAATTCAAGTGCATCGGTTGAGTCCATTACACGCGGATCGTCATGCGGAATAAACGGCAATTTAATCACGCGTGAACCAGCGGCAATCACCGCTTGTTCAAACGCAATCGTTTGCTGTGAACCATCCGCCGCCGTCACCGTCACTGTATTGGCAGAACTGAATTTACCTTCGCCGGTGACAATTTCAACTTTACGTTGTTTCGCTAAGGCCGCTAAACCGCCGGTGAGTTTAGAGATCACACCATTTTTGTAAGCGCGGATTTTGTCTAAATCAATTTTGGGTGCGCCAAATTCAATGCCGTGTGCGCCCATGTCTTTGGTTTCGTTCAAAATCACCGACATATGTAATAACGCTTTCGACGGAATACAGCCGACGTTTAAACAGACCCCACCAATCACCGGATAACGCTCAACAATAACGACTTGTTTACCCAAATCAGCTGCACGAAACGCGGCAGTATAACCACCGGGGCCGCCACCCAATACCAACACCTGACAGGTTTTATCCGCTGGTGGTAAATCCTTCGCAGATACAGCTTGCGGCGCAGAACTTACACTAGATTCAACTTTTGATTCAGCGCTATGCTCAGCAGGTGATTTTGATGACAAGCTAGCCGGACTTTCGTCAGCAATTTCCATTTTGCCGATCAGCGTACCTTGGCGAACCTTTTCTCCCACCGCGACAGTGATTGCCACAATTCGTCCGGCATAGGGCGAAGGCACCTCCATCGTAGCCTTATCCGACTCTAATACCATTAACGAATCTTCTTGCAATACTTCATCACCCGGTGCAACTAACACCTCGATAACATCAACATCCGCAAAATCGCCAATATCCGGAATATGAATCTCGACTATTTGACTCATACATCACTCCTATAACAACAACTGGCGCAAATCGGTTAACAACTGACCGACATAGCGAGTAAAGCGCACACCTTCGGCGCCATCAATCACACGATGATCATAAGACACACTAAACGGCATCATTAAGCGCGGCTGGAACGCCTCACCATCCCAAACGGGTTGTATCGACGCTTTCGAAACGCCCATAATCGCTACTTCCGGCGCATTCACAATCGGCGTAAACTGTGTACCGCCAATACCACCCAAACTGGAAATACTAAAGCAGCCGCCAGACATATCTTTAGGCGATAATTTTCCGTCACGTGCTTTAGCACTTAATTCCATCATCTCTTTAGACAATTCAAAAATGCCTTTTTTATCCACATCGCGTAATACCGGTACGACTAAACCATTCGGCGTGTCCACGGCAATACCGATGTGATAATACTGCTTGCGAATTAAAGACTGCGCATCCGCTGACAAAGAAGCGTTGAAATTTGGAAAGGCTTTTAATGCCGCCACCACCGCTTTTAAAATAAACACCAGCGGAGTGAGTTTAACACCCGCCTTTTCCGCTTGTGCCTTGAGCGACAAACGGAAAGCATCAAGATCAGTAATATCACACTCATCAAATTGCGTAACATGAGGGATATTTAACCAGGCCATGCTTAAATGCTTGCCGGACAGCTTTTTAATACGCCCCAGCTCAACGGTTTCAATATCACCAAACTGGCTGAAATCAATCTGTGGCATAGCAGCAATAGCGCTGCCGGATGCGCTCGACGTTGCCAATGTCATCTGTCCTTGCATCACCGATTTCACAAACGCTTCCACATCAGACTTCAACACGCGGCCTTTTTGCCCGCTGCCATTGACGCTAGCTAAATCTACCCCCAACACACGGGCAAAAGCGCGCACTGCTGGCGAAGCATGACTGCTCGCCCCCATCGGCTGATGATTCACCGGTTTAGGTGTATTAGCAACCGATGCAGCAATCGGCAACCCCACTTGACTGGCATGAGTTTGCTCATGGAGTTTGGGCGCGCATTCAACTGGCGGCTCTGCTTGCTTAGCAGGTTCAGCCTTCGCCGCCACTGGCGCATCTGCCTGTGCGGTTGACGCTAACTCATCAGCCACCTCTAAGTCGCAAATATAGGTCCCCTTAGCGACCTTATCCCCCACCTTCACCTGTAGATTCGACACCTTACCCGACTGCACAGCCGGCACTTCCATCGTTGCCTTATCTGACTCTAGGGTGAGTACAGAATCATCTATTTGAACCGTATCGCCTTCTTTTACTAATACCTCAATGACGTCTACCGCGTCAAAATCTCCAATATCCGGCACAATAAATTGTATTTTTGCCATAACTTATTCCTTAGTTGGGAACGGACCGTAACCTTTTGGGCCCAGCCCAGCGCGTATAGTTAAACGTTAACGGGGAACGGCTTATCACTCGCCAAGCCATATTTCGCTAACGCTTGTTTTACCAACTCAGCCTTGATCTCACCTTGGTCTGCCAAGGCTTTCAACGCCTCTATCACAATATAATGGCGGCTCACCTCAAAGAATTTACGCAACTGTTCACGCGTATCAGAGCGACCAAAACCATCAGTACCCAATACACGGTACTCACCCGGTACATACTCACGAATGCGGTTAGCATAATCGCGGATATAATCGGTGGCCGCAATAAAGGGGCCTTTTGCGTCTGACAAGACCTGAGTAACATAAGGTGTTTTTGCCGGTTGATCGGGGTTATGTGTATTCCAACGCATCACTTCCATTCCATCACGACGCAACAAACTAAAGCTAGGCACTGACCATACATCGGCGGCAATATCCCAATCTTGCTCCAACAACTCCGCCGCCGCAAGCACCTCACGTAAAATCGTACCTGAGCCCATTAATTGAACTTGATTGTTAGTTTTTAAAGCCGACTTTTTAAACGAATAAATTCCTTTAATAATGCCCTCTTCAACCCCCTCTGGCATCGCCGGATGACTATAGTTCTCATTCATTGCCGTGATGTAATAGAACACATCTTGTTTATCGTGCATCATGCACTTCAAGCCGTCTTGGATAATCACCGCCATTTCGTAACCAAAAGTTGGATCATAGGCTCGGCAGTTGGGCACCATATCAAACATAACAATATTGTGGCCATCATTATGCTGCAATCCCTCGCCTTCTAACGTAGTACGACCAGCAGTAGCGCCTACCAAGAAGCCGCGGGCGCGCGAATCGCCAGCCGCCCAAGCCAAATCGCCGATTCGCTGATAACCGAACATCGAATAATAGATATAAAACGGAATCATACTCACGCCGTAGTTGGCATACGCGGTGGCCGCAGAAATCCATGATGACATGGCTCCGGCTTCGTTAATCCCTTCCTCCAGCACCTGACCGTTGGACGACTCTTTGTACCACATCAACTGATCGGAATCGACGGGCATATATAGTTGTCCGGCCGGATCATAAATCCCAACCTGACGGAACAAACCTTCCATACCAAATGTTCGCGCCTCGTCTGGGATAATAGGCACAATACGCTTACCCAACTCCTTATCACGCAACAGCACAGATAAAATCCGCACAAACGCCATAGTGGTAGACATTTCGCGATCAGCCGTACCTTCAAGCAACATCTTAAACGCCCCCAAATCCGGAACTGGCAACGCCGCCGCCTTATCTTGACGAATCGGTAACGAGCCACCGAGCACACGACGACGCTCATGTAAATACTGCATAATCGGGCTATCCGCTTCAGGACGATAGAACGGAATATCTTTTTCTAACTGCTCATCAGAAATCGGAACCGAAAAACGGTCGCGGAAATACTTCAAGCCATTGACATCTAGTTTCTTTTGTTGATGCGCGTTATTCGCCGCCTCACCATACTCACCCATACCATAGCCTTTTACCGTCTTCGCTAGGATAACGCACGGCATTCCCTTGGTTTCAGTGGCACGCTTATAGGCATTGTAAATTTTGCGCGGCGAGTGTCCGCCTCGCGTTAATTTAAAAATCTCACCATCGGTCATATCTTTGACTAAGGCTGCAGTTTCAGGGTACTTACCAAAGAAATGCTCGCGCACATAGGCGCCTCCTTTGGCCTTATAAGCTTGATATTCGCCATCCACTACTTCACCCATACGCTCGATTAACTTGCCGCTAGTATCTTTCGCCAATAGCGTATCCCAACCAGTACCCCACAACACTTTAATCACATTCCAGCCGGCGCCACGGAACATACCTTCCAACTCTTGCACAATTTTGCCGTTGCCACGTACCGGGCCATCTAAACGCTGCAGGTTACAGTTGACAACAAAAATCAAATTATCCAAATGCTCACGTTGTGCCAACTGAATTGCGCCACGTGATTCAGGCTCGTCCATTTCGCCATCGCCCAAGAACGCCCACACTTTACGCCCTTCGGTTTTCGCTAAGCCGCGCGCTTGCATATATTTCATAAACCGCGCTTGGTAAATCGCCATTAATGGCCCTAACCCCATGGATACGGTCGGAAACTGCCAAAAGTCTGGCATTAACCAAGGATGCGGATAAGATGACAAGCCATCACCATCGACTTCCTGACGGAAACGTTTAAGTTTATCCTCGCCCAAGCGCCCTTCTAAAAAAGCCCGCGAATACATACCAGGCGCGGTATGGCCTTGGAAAAAAATCATATCCGCACCCAACTCATGATCCGGGCCTTTAAAAAAGTGATTCATCCCTACTTCATATAAAGTGCAGCTCGAAGCATAAGAGGCAATATGTCCGCCCACGCTCATCGACTTATTTGCTTTTACCACCATCGCCATCGCATTCCAGCGCAAAATGGCGCGAATACGTTGCTCCAAGCCTAAATCACCCGGATAGTTTTCTTGTTCTTCTACGGCAATCGTATTGATGTAGGGGGTATTGGCCGAATAAGGAATATCGATACCATGAACACGCGCTTTTTCGATAAGGGTAGCGATTAAGTGATGGGCTTTTTCTGTTCCTTCAAACTGAACAACCGCTTCTAAAGCATCCAACCACTCTTGTGTTTCTTGTGGGTCTTGATCAATGAACTGATCGCTCATATAGTCACCTCTTGGGTTTTAACACGCTTTGGATTTGATAAAACGCAAAGCATATTGAACAATAAAAAGGGATGATTAAGATTAAATTTCTGTCACAAACTGCACTTAATTGCTCCGTTTGGAGCCGCCCTTAGGTTTTTTTGGAAAAATAATGGCGGGAATCATACCACTTTTTGCGGTGAAAAGCATGACAGGGACAAGCGTGCAAAAGCGCACAGCGTAAAATAACGCAAAAAAAAAGGACGAACTCAGCGGCCAAGTTTACTGACATTTGTTGTGTAAACGAGGGATATTTCAAAGGTGATAGCGTCTAAAGCGACTCGCGCGGCAACCAGAATTTATGTAACGCTTGTTCGAGCTCGGTCAATGCTTGATGGTATACCGACTGCTTAAAGCTCACCACATCTTGAACTGGCAACCAATAATCCACCCACTTCCAAGTTTCAAATTCCGGTGTATCATGATAATTCAAATTAATCATCTCATCTTGCGTTTCCAGCCCAAGTAAAAACCAAATCTGCTTTTGACCGATACACACCGGCTGCGAATAATGACGAATCAAATGCTTTGGCAAATCATAACTCAGCCAATCCTGTGTTTTACCCAGAACACGCACATCAGAAGGATTAAGCCCAACTTCTTCCTTTAACTCACGAAAAACCGCCTGCTGGGGTGTTTCGTGTTCACGAATGCCGCCCTGTGGAAACTGCCAAGCTTCTTGCTGAATACGCTTACCCCAGAACAATTTGCCCTGCTTATTGGCAATAATAATGCCGACATTTAAGCGATATCCATCTTGATCAATCACAGGTTTAAACCTTAATCCGAAGTAAATATTTTAATTGCGCACAATAATGCCCAAAACACCTTATTTTTTCAATCAAAACCGTGCGTTTTTTTAAACTTCAACCGTTTTGACGTTGTTCAAACGCAAAGATTGGTTTAGCATTCACTTCAATATGATACGGGCACCGATTTAATCTGACCCTCTGCAACCTCGTACCAATCGAGTCCACCTCAATAGACAAAAAAGGATATAACCGTGAGTTTGGCTATTTTTGATTTAGACAATACTTTAATTGGCGGCGACAGCGATTATCTGTGGGGCGAATTCTTAATAAAAAACCAACTGATTGACGCTGAGCACTATCGACGTGAAAACGCCCGTTTTTACCAAGATTACCAAAACGGTACGCTAGATATTTACGCATACCAAGCCTTTTCTTTACAACCGCTCAGTCAACATCCGATGTCGGTTTTGCAACAGTGGCATCAGCGATTTATGCACGAAATGATTGAACCGATTTTACTAAACAAAGCGCGCGCGTTAATCGCCCACCACAAAGCCCAAGGCCATCGCCCACTCATTATCACTGCCACCAATAGTTTCATTACCCGGCCGATTGGCGAACAACTCGGCATTCACGAACTCATTGGAACCGAACCGGAAATAGAAAACGGACGTTTTACGGGGCGCGTAGTCGGCATTCCCTCATTTCAGCAAGGCAAAGTGACTCGATTGCAAGCGTGGCTAGAGCAACAGCAAGAGGATTTAAACGACAGCTATTTCTATTCCGACTCGCACAACGATTTGCCGCTTCTCGAACTAGTCACACACCCAGTAGCCGTAGATGCGGACCCGCGCCTCACCGAAGTAGCAAAACAAAAAGGTTGGAAACAAATGAGCTTACGCGATTAGCAGGCCTGCTAATCGCGCTCGGCAACTACAAACGCAACAGCGTGATTTTTTTCATCACTAATTGAAATATGCCAACGTTGAACGCCAAGATTTTGCGCCCGCACTAACGCCCCGGCGCTAAGGGTAACGGTGGGCTGACCCCATTCGGTATGTCCAATCGCTATATCATTAAACCCCACCCCTTGCGCAATGCCGGTTCCCAACGCTTTGCTAACCGCTTCTTTCGCCGCCCAGCGTTTCGCTAAAAAGCGCTCAGGAAAACGACTATCGCTAAATTCCAGCCATTCAGTGTGGGCCAACAAGCGTTGCGCAAAACGCTCACCTTGACGTTGCCATAAGCCGCTGATACGTTCGACATCCACAATATCGGTACCAATACCAATAATCATATTAATCGTTTAAATAAGCCTGTTGACGCGATTCGATCATCAAGCGTTTCATTTCACCTACTGCCTGCGCCAATCCGCTAAATACGGCTTGCGCAACAATGGCGTGACCAATATTTAACTCTTCAATTACCTTGATCGCCGCTATCGCTTGCACATTGTGATAATGCAAACCGTGACCGGCATTTACCACCAAACCTAAATCATGTGCGAATTCGGCAGCCTGACGAAGACGTGCTAACTCCGCCGCCATATCAGCAGGCCTGCTTAATTGCGCATAGGTTCCGGTATGCAACTCAATCACCGGCGCACCTACGGCTTTCGCGGCACGAATTTGCGCTTCATCTGGGTCGATAAATAACGACACTCTGCAGCCTGCTGCTTTTAAACGCGTACAAGCCGAGGTAAGCAAAGGCATTTGTCCGGCCACATCCAAGCCACCCTCTGTGGTCAACTCTTCGCGTTTTTCCGGCACCAAGCATACATCTTCAGGCTGCACATCGCAGGCAATCGCCAACATTTCTTCGGTCACCGCCATTTCCAAATTTATTTTGGTTTGATAGCACGCTTTTAACCGATACACATCCTCATCCTGAATATGGCGGCGATCTTCACGCAAATGCAGCGTAATACTATCCGCGCCGGCCATTTCCGCATCCAATGCCGCTTTAATCGGATCAGGGTAACGTGTGCCACGCGCTTGGCGCAAGGTAGCAACGTGATCAATATTTAAACCTAAATAAATCGGATTCATGGATTATCCTTTTACGATTAATAATTGCCGAGTGGCCAAGGGTTTAGTACCTAAATGCGGCTGCAACAGGCCGCGCAACAAGCGTTTTAATGCAGCACCACAGCGATCGCAACGGCGGCGATAGGCCAATTGATGTAAACAATCGCCGCAAATCGCGTAGGAATCATGTTCATCACTCAGCCACCAGCCGCCGCTCTCGTGCCAGCGATAGTAAGCTTGCGGGTCAATAGGCTGTGCCGCGTGTGTTTCCAGCAACGGGATTTCATACCCCAGTTCTACCAATAAGTCCCACTCAAACAAACGTAATAACCAAGCTTGGTTTTTCTCATCGGCTTGACTCAACGCATCAAGGGTTTGGTGGTAGCAATAATACAAGTTATCCATCGCCATCGCCGGTTGCAACAATCGATACAGCAACTCATTTAAATACAACCCGCAAACACTCGCGCGAGCTTGTAATAAAAAAGGCGGCCCTACTGGCTCGTAACTACGTGGGTAAATCCAGTCCACACTAGCCGAATGGGCTTGCCACTGAATCGATAGTGGCTGAAAAGGTTGTAACCAAGCCTGCTTTTGTGTGGAGGCTTTCGAGCGCGTACGCACGCCGCGCACATTCGCCTGCAACTTACCAAATTCGGGAGTAAAAAACGTAACCAGTAAACTGGTTTCACCCTGGGCACGACGATGTAGCACAAATGCCGACTGTTGAAAGTGTTGCATAAACTAACTGGGCACCTCACAATTAAGCCCCAATGAATGTTAAGCCGTACGCTGTCTTCGACTGGCAACGCGTGCCCTAGGGCGGGACTAAAGTGCGTCGGTATAGCCCAAGCTGGCCAAAGCACGCTCATCATCCGACCAGTTTTGTTTCACCTTCACCCACAACTCTAAATGCACACGATTTTCTAATAACGCAATCATATCTTTGCGCGCGTCGATACCCATTTGTTTGATTTTTTCGCCCTTATCGCCGATCACGATACGTTTTTGACCATCACGTTCAACCAAAATCAACGCATTAATTTCCCAACGCCCGCTTGCACTATCTTGCTCAAACTTTTCTATCTCAACGGTCGCGCCATACGGCACTTCGTCGCCTAAAGAGCGCATTAACTTCTCACGCACAATTTCAGCGATTAAAAACTTAGTCGAACGATCAGTAATATAGTCTTCAGGAAAAATCGCCGGTTGATTAGGTAAACATTTGAGCACTTCCTGCTCAATCAAATCTAACCCACTCTTTTTAAACGCCGACACTGGAATCACCGTCGTAAAATTCACCTTAGCATTGAGCGATTGCAGATAAGGCAACAAATCCGTTTTTTGCTTAAACTTATCCACCTTGTTTACAATCAATACAATCGGTGCTTCGCCCCCCGCAAGCTGATCAGCCACCGACTGATCCTCTTTTGTCCAGCGCCCGGCCTCGACCACGAACAAAATCACATCTACATCCACAAACGCGCTTTTCGCCGCGCGGTTCATATAACGATTAATAGATTTCGTCCCGCCCAAGTGCATACCGGGCGTATCGACATACACAATTTGATGAGTTGGCGTCGTGTAAATACCATGAATACGATGGCGTGTGGTTTGCGGCTTATGCGACGTAATACTCAACTTTTGCCCTAATAACTCATTCATTAACGTCGATTTACCGACATTCGGACGACCAATCACGGCGGCAAAACCGGCTTTATACTCGAGCGAATCTAGCAGGCCTGCTAAGTGTGTTTGCTGTGTCATAATTGTCCTAATGCCTCTAAAGCAAATTCAGCGGCTTTCTGTTCCGCCTTACGCCGACTAGTATCCGTGGCTTCAAATTTCATATTCAATTTCGCCACATAACAAGCCACGGTAAAATGTTGCGCGTGCGCCACACCATTAACGCTAATAATACTGTACTGCGGCAAAGGCTCTTGCTCGGACTGCAACCACTCTTGCAACCGTGTTTTGGGATCTTTACCAACCTTTTTCGGATCCAGCTCTTGCAAACGCTTGGCATACAAACGCAAAACAAACGCCCGACAAGCCTCTAACCCGCCATCTTTATAAATACTGGCAATAATCGCCTCAACCGCATCAGCAATAATCGAATCGCGTCGAAAACCGCCGCTTTTCAACTCGCCAGGACCCAGCCTAAGAAATTCACTCAACCCATATTCCCGCCCAATTTGTGCCAACGTATCGCCTTTCACCAAATGCGCGCGTATGCGGCTCAAATCGCCTTCAGGCAGCTTAGTAAATTGATGAAACAGAATGTCGGCAACCATAAAGTTCACCAAGCTGTCGCCAAGAAATTCTAAGCGCTCATTGTTTTTTGCACCCAAACTGCGATGGCTCAACGCCAACTCCAACCAACTTAAATCATCAAAACGATAACCCAGCTTTTCAGATAACTGGCGCAGCTTGACCTCTCTCTCCTGCTCAACAATCATCACTCTATGCCTTTACCGATGCGATTAAAGTGAACACCGCCGTCCCAATTCATCCAAATAGCGAATGCCTTCCCTTTCAGGTTTTGTTCAGGCACAAAGCCCCAGCTACGACTATCCGCGCTATGGTCACGGTTATCGCCGACCACAAAATAATGCCCTTGCGGCACACGTATAGACAATACAGCCTGCCCAAGACGATCATCATCAATCAAAATCTCATGCACCTTGCCCCCGGGCAGATACTCTTTTAACAAACGCGCGCCATTCATTACCGAGCCCGATTCAACGCCGACATAACGCCCAATGGCAGACTGCTCCACTAACTCGCCATTAATAAACAACTGCTTGTCGATATAACTAATCTCATCCCCCGGCAACCCCACAATCCGCTTGATATAATCAACATGAGGTTCCGGTGGATAACGAAACACCACCACATCACCGCGCTCAGGCTCACCGATCGGCAAAATTTTGGTTTGCAAAACGGGTAAACGCACGCCATATGCAAACTTATTCACGACAATAAAATCACCGATTTCAAGCGTCGGGTACATCGAACCGGATGGAATACGAAACGGCTCAATAATAAACGAGCGCAAAATCAACACCACCAAAAACACCGGAAACAACGAGCGCGAATATTCAATCAACAAAGGTTCTTTCACTGTTGTCGCCGTATTTTCGCGCTTTTTGCGCCACACCAAGCGATCCATATACACAATCACACCGGTCACCGCCGTGAGAATGACCAAAATTAATTCAAAATTCACTTATCACTTCCTCCGGTATTCAACACCGCCATAAACGCCTCTTGCGGCAGCTCAATGCGTCCAATGGTTTTCATGCGTTTTTTGCCTTCTTTTTGCTTCTCAAGCAACTTCTTCTTACGCGATACGTCCCCGCCGTAACACTTCGCCAACACGTTTTTACGCATGGCTTTGACATTGGTGCGACCAATAATTTTACCGCCTATCGCCGCCTGAATCGCCACCTCAAACATTTGGCGCGGAATAATATCCTTTAACTTTTCAATCATTTCTTTACCGCGCGGTACCGCCATCGAACGATGGGTAATCACCGATAAAGCATCAACCGGCTCACCATTGATTAAAAAGTCCACCTTCACCAAATCGTCAGCCTGGAAACGCTTAAATTCGTAATCCATCGACGCATAACCACGACTGTTAGACTTTAAACGATCAAAGAAGTCCAACACCACTTCATTAAGAGGCATTTCATAACTAATCGACACTTGATTACCGGCATAACTCATACTTTTTTGCACACCACGCTTATCAATACACAACTTCATTACCGCGCCGATATACTCCTGCGGCACCAAAATATTAGCTTGAATAATCGGCTCACGAATCTCTGCAATCGTCCCAATATCCGGCAACTCTGAGGGATTATCGATTTTAAATACCTCACCTTTTTTAGTCAGTAACTCATACACAACTGTAGGAGCGGTACTGATTAAATCTAAGTTATACTCTCGCTCTAACCGCTCCTGAACAATTTCCATGTGCAGCATACCCAAAAATCCACAACGGAAACCAAAGCCCAGCGCTTCCGACGTTTCAGGCTCAAAATGCAATGCCGCATCATTTAAGCGTAACTTACGCAAGGCCTCACGCAAATCCTCATAGTCTTCCGAACTAATCGGAAACAAACCGGCAAATACTCGGGGTTGCACCGGCTTAAAACCCGGCAAACGTTGCGCGGCCGGATTTTTTGCATCAGTCAAAGTATCCCCTACCGGCGCACCATCGATATCCTTAATACCGGCAATCACATACCCCACCTCGCCGGCGCACAAACGCTCCAGCGGCGTACGCTTAGGGGTAAAAATCCCCACATCGTCCACTTCATAATCTTCTTGCGTTGACATAACGCGCATTTTCATTTTCTTGCCGATACAGCCATCAATCACCCTTACCAACGACACCACGCCCAAATAATTATCAAACCAAGAATCGATAATTAACGCTTTCAGCGGCGCTTCAGTATCCCCTGTTGGGGCCGGTATTTTTGCCACAATCTCTTCAAGTGTTTCTTGGATACCAATACCGGCCTTCGCGCTAGCGCGCACCGCGTTTTGTGCATCGATACCCACAATTTCTTCAATCTCATGCGCTACACGCTCAGGTTCCGCTGCCGGCAGATCAATCTTATTTAAAACCGGCAATACCTCTAACCCCTGCTCAATCGCCGTATAACAATTCGCCACCGTTTGCGCCTCAACGCCTTGCGAAGCGTCCACCACCAATAACGCCCCCTCACAGGCCGCCAACGAACGCGATACCTCATACGAAAAATCGACATGTCCCGGTGTATCAATAAAATTGAGCTGGTAAGTCTGCCCATCTTTTGCAAGAAAACTCAAAGTCACACTTTGCGCTTTGATAGTGATACCACGCTCGCGCTCAATATCCATCGAATCCAGCACCTGTTGCTCCATTTCGCGGTCGGACAAACCACCACAAAGATGAATAAAGCGATCCGCTATCGTCGATTTTCCATGATCGATATGGGCAATAATTGAAAAATTACGAATATGTTTTAATGATTGTGACATGCCTGCTCCCAAAACCCTGCCTTCACGCTTTGTCCACCAAGAAAAAAGGGTGCTAATGCACCCTTTTAAAGAGACCTAGTATTCAACTTGCGCGTTCATAAAGCCTACTGCTTTAAAATTGCGCTTATTTTACGCTAAGCCAGCGACGAATAACAAGGTTTTAGTCGATGACCAAAGCAATAAAGGTCGAGCGTCCGCCACGCACAATTCGCACCGGTAACGACTGACCTTTTTTGGCCTTCGCCAACACGGCATCGACATCTTTTGCCTGACGCACCGGTTGGAAATTGATACTTACAATCACATCACCCGGCATAATGCCATGCTTACGCGCCAAACCGTCACCGACCTCAGCCACACCTACACCAAACGGCAAATTAAGGTTTTTTAACTGCTCCGCAGTCAACTCCTCAAGCGTCGCTTGCAAACGCTCGCTTTGCGCTATCCCTTGCTGCTCAGCCTCGGCTTTTTCCGCCTCACTGAGCGCTTCAAGTTTAACACGTAGCGTCATTTGCTTACCTTGACGTAAAATCACCACCGAAACAGTTTTATCCAGCGATGTCGCGCCAACAATCGGCGGTAAATCGGCTGACTTTTCTATCGTTTTACCATCAAAGCGTAAAATAATATCGCCTGACTGAATACCGGCTTTTTCTGCAGGTGTATTCGGATAGGCTTGCGCCACCAGCGCGCCCATCGGCTTGTCCATATTAAACGAACGCGCAAGCTCAGCGGTTACCTCTTGCACCTGCACCCCTAAAAAGCCTCGTTCGACCTTACCGGTTGACTTCAACTGCTCAACCACATTCATCGCAATTTCAATCGGAATCGCAAACGACAAGCCCATAAAACCGCCGCTGCGCGTATAAATCTGCGCATTAATCCCAACCACTTCACCCTGCATATTAATTAACGGCCCGCCGGAGTTACCCGGATTAATCGCCACATCAGTTTGAATAAACGGGACATAACTATCATCTGGTAAATTACGCCCCTTAGCGCTCACTATGCCGGCAGTCACGGTATAATCCAAGCCAAACGGCGCACCAATCGCCAATACCCATTCACCCACTTTTAAATCATCACTATTACCGGCTTTCACCGTTGGCAAGTTACGCGCCTCCACCTTAAGTAACGCCACATCCGTACGCGGATCGCTCCCAATGATCTGCGCCGTATATTCCTGACGATCACTCAAACGCACCGTCACCGTTTGCGCGCCATCAATTACATGGTGATTCGTTAAAATATAGCCATCATGGCTAATAATAAATCCCGAGCCGACCGACTCACTACGCGGCGCATTTTGTTGCCCGGGTGCGCCCGGAGGTTCCATGCCAAAAAAGTGACGCAAAAACTCCTCAGGAATACCACGAAATTGTGGCGGAATCGCATTACGAGCCGTTTGCTCGGTGCGTGTTGTACTAATATTGACCACCGCACGATGATTCTGTTCAACCAAGTGCGTAAAATCAGGGAAATTTGACGCCTGCGCCAAACTCAACGGCCACCACATCAAGCCCATTAACCACCAAGCCCAGATTTGCTTTTTCATTGTTTTATACTCTCCCACATCGTTACAATTTTAACCATTCGTGGCTGCGTCGGTCGATGAAACACCCGCAACCCAACCCAACCCACTACCAACCCCACTCCACCAGCAACGCCAATCATCCAATCTTGCGCCAACCAGTGCTGAGCCAACAACGCTGCCGTAAAAAAACCAACCAAAGGCAAGCCATAAGCCAACAACACCTGCCGCGACAAATCCTGCGCCGCCAAAGCCAATTCTACCCAATCACCAGGCCGACTATTAAGTGTATTAGGCAACCGCATCAACTGACTCTCACCTGCACTAAACCAACTTGACAATACGCTGTGTCCACAATCAGATGAAGCCTGACAATGCCCACAACTACTCTCGCGCTGCGCCCGAATATAAGCAAATTCAGCGTCAATTTTTTCTACCCGCCCTATCGCGGTTAATGTCGCGTGCTGCTGCATCGAAAATAAACCCCTCAAAGCCGACTATCTGATCATAGTCGAGTGTAAACAATATGCTACTATTAAACCCATTATTCAAGTGTCGATGTGGAGTTTTTGCATTCTATGGAAACCATTCAAACTGAAGTACTCATTATCGGCAGCGGCATTGCTGGTCTTTCTTTGGCGCTCAAACTGGCTCAACATCAACGTGTGATCGTGCTAGCCAAATCCTCCCTCTCAGAAGGTAGCACCATCTACGCTCAAGGCGGTATCGCCGCCGTTTTGGATCCATTTGACTCCGTAGAGGCGCATATTAACGACACCCTCAGCGCTGGCGCTCACCTATGCGATCCGAACGCCGTGCGCTTTGTTGCCGAACACGCTCGCGAAGCGATTAACGAGCTGATTGACATAGGCGTACCGTTCAGCCCAGCCGAGGACAGCGCCGACTTTCCATTCCACCTAACCAAAGAAGGCGGCCATAGCCACCGTCGCGTTATTCATGCCGCAGATCATACCGGACACTCCGTTTTATCGACCCTTATCCAACGTATACGCCAGCATCCAAACATTCAACTGCTGCCTAATCACATGACCATTGATTTAATTCAAAATAAAGAACAAACGCAATGTATTGGCGCCTACATACTCGACAAAATTTCGCACAAAATCTTTCCAATTCAAGCGCACTGCACTGTACTCGCAACAGGCGGGGCCAGTAAAGCCTATCTCTACACCAGCAATCCAGACACCTCCACTGGCGATGGAATAGCCATGGCTTGGCGTGCCGGTTGTCGCGTGGGCAACATGGAGTTTAACCAATTCCACCCCACCTGCTTATTCCATCCACAAGACCGTTCGTTTTTAATCAGCGAAGCTGTACGCGGCGAAGGCGGCATCTTGCGCCTACCCAACGGCGAAGCCTTTATGGCACGCTATGATGAGCGCGCCGATCTTGCCCCACGCGATATCGTCGCGCGCGCCATCGACCAAGAAATGAAAACACATGGTATTGACTGTGTATTTTTGGACATCACCCACAAACCCAAAGCCTTTATTAAACACCATTTTCCCACTATTTATGCGCGCTGCAAAAAACTGGGCATCGATATGAGTGAACAGCCTATTCCGGTCGTACCGGCCGCGCACTACACCTGTGGTGGCATTGTCACCAATCTTAAAGGCGAAACGGATTTACGTGGACTCTATGCGATTGGCGAAACCGCGTATACTGGTCTGCACGGCGCAAACCGCCTTGCCAGTAACTCGCTCTTAGAAGGTTTAGTGTTTGCCGAAGCGGCACGTCGGCGTATTGAAGCGGTGTTAGCCGAAAACAAAATGGTGCCCGAAACGATTGCGCCTTGGGATACCAGCCGCGTGAGTCAAGCAAAAGAAAAAGTGATGATTAGTCACGACTGGGATGAATTACGACGCGTGATGTGGGATTATGTCGGCATTGTTCGCACCGATAAACGTTTAAAGCGCGCAGCACAACGTATTCGTAACCTACAAAAAGAGGTTGATGAGTTTTATTATCAGCATACACTGGATTGCGACCTGCTCGAACTGCGCAACCTCACTCTTGTTGCCCATTTAATGGTCACCAGCGCGCAAAAACGCAAGGAAAGTCGCGGACTACACTACAACCTAGACCACCCAAAAACAAAAAGCCGATCCAAGCCTACCATCTTGAAACCGGCGAAGTTTAAAAAGCGTTCGAGCTAACCGTTCCCCATCGGCATATGGTCGGGCGATTCGATATGCTCAATTAAGCCTTCGCTGGCCAGCTTATCAATATCAATTACAATCACCATCCGCCCCTTACGCTTACCTGCAGCCTCCGTCGGCGCTGGAGCCGACGAATCAAACACCGTTGTCAGTCCCAAAATAAACTGACTATCAATCGAGGCCGAAATATCCGGCGCAGGCTGAAGATTGGCAACATCAAACTGCTGTACATCCGATACCGAATCCACAACCAAACCCATAATGCGCTCGCCCTGCTTGGTCAAAACATGCACCACCACAACCACCGTGGTCACGTTATACGACACCTTAAGGTGGAATTTTTCGCGCAAATCGATAATCGGCACAATCGTACCGCGTAAATCAACCACGCCTTTAATATAAGACGGCACATTCGGCAAAGGATCCGGGTTTTCCCAACCGCGAATTTCCTGAACGCGCAAAATTTCAACCGCGTACTCTTCCTTGCCAAGCTCAAAGGTCAAAAACTCTTTTTTATTGCTGGTCACCGTTGACTCCACATTATGTTCGCTAAAGTTGAATAGTACCTACCTCCCCCTAAAATTTCAATGAGATTTAAGCCGTTTAACCAACACAACACGCTGATAGGCTTTAGTCGCGCCAAATCCTAGGGTATCATTTGTGCCCGACTGAACATCTGTTTTCAAAGGAAAGACAATGAATACACAATGGCATGATTTTTTGATCCAACAACACGCCCAATTTGATGCACAAGGCGCTGTTAGCCAATTTCAATATCCCGAACTTGAGCGCGTCCTGATCAAACACGGACCCGTCATGGCCAGCTTAGCGCATCACGCTTTAATTGAAGTCAAAGGTGAAGACGCCACCGGCTTTCTACAAGGCCAGCTCAGCAATGATATTCTGCAAGTAACGGAAGAAAAAGCACAATTTTCTGCCTACTGTGATCCACAAGGTCAGGTATTGGCTTTATTTTTAATTTTCAAACACCAAGATGCCTACTACCTCAGCTTTGATGCCAGTTTGCGTGACATTATTCTCAAACGCTTATCCATGTTTGTGATGCGTTCAAAAGTCAGCTTAAGCGAAGTATCAGAGCAATGGATTCGCTTTGGTTTTGCGGGTCAATTCGCCGACTTAGACATTCAGCGTCGTTTAGATACCAAACTAAAAAAAGAAATGGCCTGTACACTGTCGAAAGAAACCGGCTTATCGCAACTCATTATTATAAAAGTCCCGGGCCCGTTTCATCGCTACGAACTATTTGCTCCGCTCGAGCAAGCCATAGACGCTTGGCAAAAACTCCGTTACAACGGCGATGTTACCAATAACCGCGACTGGCGCTTACTCAATATTGCCTCAGGCCTACCCGAGGTAACACACGCCACCAGCGCGCAGCATTTAGCACAATCGCTCAACCTAGACAAGCTGGATGTGATTAACTTCAAAAAAGGCTGCTTTCCGGGTCAAGAAATTATCGCGCGGATGCATTATCGCGGCAAAGCCAACAAACGTATGCTTCGCATTCACCTCAACGAACAAATCGACTTACAGCCCGGCGATAGCCTAGAACTCACGGATCATAATGATAAAACCCACAAGCTTGAAGTCATTCTCGCCAATGGCGACATCTTTGAAGGCACGCTTTGTCTCGCCGTTGGCAACCTAAAATCACTTGAACTAGCACAAGGTGATTTACGCAGCCAACGTGGCGCAAAAGCCAACATCGAGCCACTGCCTTATTTACTGACCGATGAGGATTAGCAGGCCTGCTTATACTCGCTCGATTAGCCCGCTGTTAGCTTGTTCGCCTGCGCCTCGCAGGACGCCTGAGCTTGCGCGGGTATCAGCGCTGGGCGTAAGCTTTTGGGTAATAGCAATACCCGTTTGGCACGGGTAATCGCCACATACAATAAATTAAGATACTCCCGCGCTTGCGGGCTTTTTAATTCCGGCCACTCAAAATCTGATGCCAACACCACCTGATCAAAACCTAATCCTTTGGCTTTATGCACCGTGCTAATAAACACTTGGGTTTGCGCTGTTGGCGCCTGCGCGTACTGTCCTAGCTGTTCGATTTTATACAAGGTCTGATCCCGATGTGTTTCGACAAATTTAATCAGTGTTTTCCATTCAGGCTTATTCAACTCCTCGGCCACTTCACTAAACTCCTGCCAAGAACGAAACAAACTCAACTCAGCACAAGGGACAATTTTTCGATTATTGGTATACAACCCATACGCCGACCTAATCAAACGCGATACCTGCTCCAATCCTCCGTTAATCGTATAAGACAGCCCGCGTGCCAAACAATAATCCGCCACCTCAAATACCTTTGCATTAGTACGACACATTACCGCATAAGGCAAACGCTGGCTAAATCCTTGGTTTACTGGCTCATCCTGGCCGCGCCCAACTACTCGACGCGATTCATTCAAGTGCGCAAGCAACCGATTCGCCAACTGTGCAATGTGCGTACCAAACCGAAATGAGTGGGTTAAAGGATACTCATTTAACGCCACATGAGACAAACTATTCACCGCATTACGCCAAGCATAAATTTCTTGATGACGATCACCCACTAAAATACGCTGACAGCGCTGATACGCCAAAATCGCCTGCAACACCGGATTAGTATCTTGCGCCTCATCCAACAAAATCACATCATAAGGCAATACAGGCTGACGAAGCTGAAACAACTTCAAATACGCATCATGAGTTAACGCACAAGGATGCTGCTCATCAAACATCAACGCCACCAACTGACTCACATACGCGATTAATTGCGTTCGAAACGCGGTCTCCTCGTGAGCCGGACGTGCTTTAGACCAAAGCAGCACCGCTTCGGGGATATGTTGCTCGCCCACTTGTGCATCAGCGGAATTGAAATATTGATTAAGGGTTTCGCTCAACGCGATATTGACTTGAAAACGCGATCGGCCAAACGGCCGCCATTCGCTCGACTGAGCACAATAAGCCTCAATGTCTTGGTAGGGCAAAAATGAACCGCCACGACTCAATTTTTGCCTTAATGCCGGACTGGGCTGAATCACATAGCTATACGCCAAACTATGTGCGGTACGACAAGTTACCCAGCCGGGAAACAGCCGACGCGCCTCATCAGCAATCGCCTTATTAAACGCCAAATACAAAATGCGTTTAAAAGTAAGTTGCTCAGCCACGCCGCGCAGGGTGGTGGTTTTACTGGCACCAGCAAACGCCGACACTTTAAAACTTTCACCTCGCAACGCCGCGTCGATAATCGCTGTTTGCTCCTCGGTGGCGAGATGACAACCAATTTGATAAGGCGGTTTCATGCAACCCTTTGTCTGAGTAAAGCGCCCATTATCAGCAAGTTTAGGGTAAATGCAACCCTGTTTTAAAACTCACCATCAAGCAAGCCAAGCCAAGCAAATTAGCAGGCCTGCTACAATCTATTGACGCCACAGCGCCCATAAGCACCCAATCCCCAGTTCTGTGTTGCTAGACATCATCAAGGGTAATCAAGCTACCCCCATTAAAACCTCACCCACCCCTCATACATCACCCCTAAGGTGCAACATGAGCCAAACGATATGCCTGATTCGGCCAGCGCCATGAACCAATTACCATCCCCGCAATCGCCGCAAAAAAACCGATAAAATGCGCTGGCAAACTCTCCTCAAGTTGCGGCATAGTAAACTCCAAACTTAACCAAACCAAGAGCCCCAAAGCTATACTCAAATACGTACCATACGCACTTGCGCGCTTCCAGTATAGTCCCGCAACCAACGGAACAAAGGCCACAACCAACGTGACTTTATACGCATTCTCAACCATCTTATGAATCGAAGTTTCCTGCTCTAGCGACCACAAAGTATAAATCGCCACCAGCAACGCAAACGCCACCACGACCCCGCGCGTCATCAGCAACAAATTACGATCAGAAATCCCCGAAACAAAGCCACGTAAAATGTTTTCCGAAATAATCACCGACGGCGCTAGCATCGTAGCCGAAGCCGTTGACATAATGACCGACAATAGCGCACCGTAAAAAATAACCTGCGCAAACAACGGCAAGTGTTGCTTCACCAACTGAGGCAAAACTTGCTGGCTGTCCACCTGCATAAAGGTATTAACCAAATCAGGATTAATTAAATACGCCGAATAACCTAAAAAAACCGGAACAGCGGCAAAAAACAAATAGAACACACCGCCGCCGACACTTCCCCAGACCGCGACATTCGCATTTTTTGATGTATTCGCACGCTGAAACACATCCTGCTGCGCCAATGAACCCAAGCCCATTGTCAACAAAGCGGACATAAATGCCAGCATCGCTAGCGCATTGAAATCGGGTAAGAAATTAAATTTTTGCGCCTGCGCTGCGTGCTCAATTACCGGCAACACCCCACCGGTCATTCCCGATAAATACCAAGCGATAAACAACAAGCCAAATACAATAATAATCATCTGAACAAAGGTCGTCACCGCAACCGACCACATCCCGCCAAACAACGTATAAATCAATACCACCGCCGTACCAAGTAAAATACCGTTAAACTGGCTGATATAGCCATCGGAAAGGACATTAAACACCAAGCCCAACGCCATAATTTGCGCCGATACCCAACCTAAATACGAAATCGCAATCGCCACTGAAGCAATCAACTCAACCCGACGGTCATAACGAATACGGTAAAAATCACCCAGGGTTAATAAGTTCATTTGGTACAGTTTGCGCGCGAAAAACAAACCGAACAAAATCAAACACAACGCCGCGCCAAAGGGATCAGAAATCAAAGCGCCTAAATCCCCGTCTAAAAACTCAGCGGGAATTCCCAATACCGTTTCTGCACCAAACCAAGTAGCAAACACCATCGCCATCACCACCCAAATCGGCAAGCTACGCCCGGCCGTCACATAATCGCCCATATTTTTTACTTTGGTGGCCGCATACAAACCCAGTGCAATAGAAACGAACAAATATAAGAAAGTAAAACTAATTAACATAATTCGGCAATCTCAAATAAGAGGTCAGATGTTAACCAGTATCACGCATAGCGCACACCTTGGTTTAACCGAAGTTAGCAACCAAATCTGAAATGCGATGACCTGAGCCAAAAAACGAAATATAACAGAGTAAGAACAGGGCGAACAGAATTTTCACACGCAGTTTGTAAAAATTCTGTAAACAAAAAAGCCGCGTTAGTTTTCACTAACGCGGCTTTGGATATGGTGGGTCGTGTGCGATTCGAACGCACGACCAACTGGTTAAAAGCCAGCTGCTCTACCGGCTGAGCTAACGACCCTCGCTGATATGGCGCGTATTATACAGCGCGACAACGAACGCGCAAGTCTTTTTTTATGTTTTTGTATTTAGACACCAGGTTTAATCCCTAATAAAAGTAATTCGAAGGTAATCAAGGTACCCAGTAACACGCACAAACATCACTCTCTATAACGTGTCGGATCGGCTAAGCCTGCTTGCGCAAAACCTTGCTTACGTAAACGGCACGAATCACATACCCCACAAGCGCGCCCCTGCTCGTCCGCTTGATAGCAAGACACCGTTTGAGCATAATCTACTCCCAATGCTATGCCCATCTGAATAATTTGCGCTTTACTTAAATGAATCAACGGCGTCTCAATTTTAATCAACTGACCTTCTATTGCCGTTTTTGTCGCCAAATTAGCCATTTTTTCGAACGCAGCGATATACTCCGGCCTACAATCGGGATACCCCGAATAATCTACCGCATTAACGCCAATAAAAATGGTTTGCGCCTCTAGCACTTCAGCCAAACCTAACGCATAAGACAAAAAGATTGTATTTCTCGCGGGCACATAAGTCACAGGAATCGAATCTTCTACGCCACTGATCGGTAGCGCGATGGTCTGATCGGTTAGTGCTGATCCCCCAATCGCCGCCATATTCATCTGCATAACGCGGTGTGTTATCGCGCCATAATTTTTCGCCAAGCGCTCAGCGGCTCGTAATTCCACCTGATGACGCTGACCATAATCAAAACTTAGCGTGTGGCACACATAACCTTGCGCGCGCGCATAAGCCAGCACCGTCACTGAATCGAGTCCACCCGATAATAAAACGACTGCACGCTGCTCCACCTCTACTGCCCCGTTTTAAAACGTTCTAAACGACTTTGCGCACTTTGTGCCGCACGTCCTTGCGGATAGCGTTTAATTAAATCCTGATACATCGCTTTTGCTTCATCCATTCGGTTTAACCCAACTAAGCTATCTCCGCCACGCAACAGCGCATCCTCCACCTTGTCGCTATCTGGAAATAGCTTCACCAAGGCGGCAAATGCGTCTTGCGCCGATGCAAATTGTTGTTGAATTAAATAGGCCTCCCCCATCCAATAATAAGCATTACTCGTCAGGCTTGTTTTGGGATACTGGCCAATAAACGCCTTAAACGCGGCCGCTGAATCGGCATAACGCCCTTCGCGCATTAAAGCAAACGCCGCATCGTAAGCTTCACGTTCAGGTGTTAAACGCGCAGCAGAAGATGGCGCAGCAACTGGCGTACTCGCATCAACACGCGGCATGGCATCCGGCGTTGTTGGCTTAGCCGTCTGCTGTTTTAGCTGATGTAAGCGCTCATCCATTTCTCGATATTGCTTAGATAAGGTGCTTTCTAATGCGCGTAGCTGATTTTTAAGACGGTCAATTTCATCATATAAAGACTGAATTTCACGTTGCTGGTCGTTCATTCTTTGTGCGTGCTGCAACAACACCGGATTATTGGCCATGCGCTCTAAGCGCTCAACGCGTTGATCCAGTGTTTGCGCCATCACCAAGCTTGGCACGGCCATGCTTGCGATCAGTAATGCCTGAAAATAATGAGATTGTTTCATGCGCATCCCATCCTATATATTAATTAAAGCGTAACTCAACTCGACGATTTTTCGCCCAAGCCGCTTCATCGTGTCCCATTTGAGCGGGTTGCTCTTCACCAAAGCTAATATTGGTTATACGTTCACGACTCACCCCATATAACATCATCACCTCAGCAACGGCATTGGCACGTTTTTCACCTAGCGCAAGATTGTAAGAAGGACTGCCCCTTTCATCCGTATGCCCCTCAAGTGTCACCAAAAGATTTGGATTATTGAGCATCTGATCAGCGTAATAACGCAAGGTCATCATAGAGGGCTCATCAATACTGAACTGGTCAAAGCCAAAGTAAATCACTGGCGAATAGGTACGATCCATATCCAAAGTAGAGGACGAAGCCATGCCTTCACCTGCAGCGATTGTCTCACTATTAAAGCCTTGCCCCTCGCCAATCGGCAATACTTCAACACCGGAGGTACGCGCGCCGGAAGTCGGTAACGAACCACTACCAGATTCAATTTGGCCAGCCGACTCAGTAGCGGACTCCTGCGATAAATCAATTTCAGGCGTGGTACTACAGGCGCTTAATAGGGTGATCAATCCTAGCGCAGCGATATGGTTAAATCTATTCATCATCTTCTATCCCTACTTATCGATTAATATTAAAGCATCGCGCATTTTACAAAACTCGTAAAATGCATTATTTAACATCTTGAATCGCCGCCGATTGCTCGAGGCAGCTGCACTAGCGTGGCATACGAAGTCTACAATACATCACGCCAACTTTTAACCCCTGCCCCCTGCAATCGAGCCTGTTAAGACACCGTTGCTTAACGAGAGCAATCAAGCTGCCTCTTTTATTTATCCGCCGGCAGGGTTAAATAAGGTCCCCATGCCGGTTCCCTCACTTGGCCATCATGGGCACGCAAAATTTGCGACGAACGCCCGTCAACCGACACCACTGCCAACTGCCCCTTGCCATGACGATTCATGGCATACACCAACATATCGCTATTTGGCGCAAAACTTTGTGACTCACTTAAAAAGGTATTAGTAATAACATTAAACTGATTGCTGTACAAATCAAGTAGACCAATATTAAAGCCGTTATTAGCATGAACCATCGACACATATCGACCGTTAGGCGACACCTTCGGGTTGGCATTATAGTTACCTTCAAACGAGATGCGCGTTACCTCACCACTGGCGATATTCATCTTAAAAATTTGCGGCTGACCGCGACGATCGGAGTTGAAATAAATATGCTGACCATCTGGCGCCCAAGCCGCTTCGGTTTCTATTGCCCAATGGCGTGTTATTTTGCGAAGCTGACGCGTTGCCACATCCATTACATAAATATCAGCGCTGCCATCTTTGGACAGCGTCAAAGCCAGTTGCTTGCCATCTGGTGACCAAGCCGGCGCACTGTTAATACCGACAAAATCGGCGATAATTTCGCGGTAACTGCCATCCAAACTTTGCAATACCACGTTTGAACGACCGGTTTCAAAGGTAACATACGCCAACATCCGACCATCTGGCGACCAACTGGGCGACATAATCGGCATTTTAGAACGTAAAATCGGCTGGGCATTATGACCGTCGGAATCCGATACTTCCAAAGTATACAAACGCTCTTTACCTTGTTCACGCATGGTGACATAAGCCAATCGGGTATTAAAAGCGCCGGGAATACCCGTCAGTTCTAAATAAATTTCGTCAGAAATCTGATGCGCGACTTGGCGCAACTGTTGTCGTTTTACTTGCGTCCAACGTTTCGCCAAAATCGGTTGCTGGCGCAATACATCAACCAAACGCACCTCAACGTCATACACTCCACTGGGGCGCGGCGTAACCTGACCCAATACAATATGATCGATGTCCAATCCTCGCCACTGCTCGTAGACAATCTCATCTGGCAAAGCCGGACGAGATGGCATTTTTGTTTCAGTGATTGGTGCAAAGCGACCGCTGCGACGCAAGTTTTGTTGAATAATCAAACTGATATTTTCCGGCACTGCTTCACTCGTCGTTACGCGAAACGGCACCACCGCAATCGGTAAAGCGTTTTCATACCCGTCACTGATTTCAATAATCAGCGTGGCGCGTACTGGCAAAGACGCTACCAATAATAGCAGGCCTGCTATCAGGCTATAACTTAGTCGCTTCATTTACTCCCCTTTTAAAATTTTAGGTTTTACGGCTTAAAGACAAAGCGGATCGTACGTTCAAACAATTCAGCGACCGGCGGTTTTGGCAAGGGTTGGGCTCTTAATACCGCATTTTCCGCCGCCTGTTTAAATTGAGCGCTGGCTTCTTTAGTGCAATTTTCAGTGCGCACGCTAGTCACCTGGCCATTAGGTGTTTGGGTAATCACCAATTCACACTGTGCTAACGACGACACTTCTGCCGGAGTGCGCCAGTTTTCACGCACCTTAGCCGAAATGGATGAGATATAACTCTCACGCAATGAGGCCAACTCTTTTTGACGCAGTTGCTCTCGGCGCTTTGCTTCTTCTTCTTCGGCAAGGCGACGGGTTAATGCCTCTTGTTCTTGTTGCTCACGTAACAATCGCGCACGCAATGCCTCTGCCTCTAAGCGACGCTTTTCAGCCTCTTGACGTTTTACTTCTTCCGCCAACGCTTGCTGGCGCTCAGCTTCACGCTTAGCCTCTTCTTGCGCTTGACGCTGCAAGGCTTCAAGCTCCTTGAGTTTTTGCTCCTCGGCAACGCGCTGCTGCTGCGCTTGTTTTACTAAGGCCTGCGCACGTTGCTCTGCTTCTTTGCGTTTGCGTTCTGCCTCTTCGGCCACTTTTTTCGCCTGCTGCTCAGCCAGCTTGCGTTTTTGCTCAGCTTCTAACGCAATCTTTTTAGCATCATCCGCGCGTTGTTTTTCCTCTAACGCACGCTTGCGCTCAGCTTCTTGACGTTGACGTTCGATATCAGCCTGCTTACGCGCTTCTTCTGCTTTGCGTGCCTCCGTTTCTTGCTGACGCTTTAATTGCGCCAAACGCTCTTCGTTTTTTTTCGCCTCTTCCGCCAAACGACGCTGCGCTTCCAAACGACGGTTTTCTTCTTGCTCAATACGCTCCAACTGTTGCTGGACTAACTGCTGATCAACAGCAAACGTTTGCATCGGTTGAGTGATACGCGTCGGCGCAACCATCTGTTGCTCAGCTGAGGGCGTGAGTTGTACACGCGCCACCTCTGATTTAGGCCACCAATCCCCCGCAATCACAATAGCCAGCGCAAAATGCAAAATCAATGCCGAAGATACCGCGACAGGATGACGAGAAATAAACTCCAACATTATGGCGCCTCCGGTTGCGTCATCAATTTAACATTATCCACACCATTGGCTTTTAACAACGTAAACAAATGCACCACGCGCCCATAAGGGGCTTGACGATCACCTTGTAAATAAACCTCTAACGTTTGATTAAGCTGCACCCGCGCCATAACCTCCGCAACTAAAATGCCAATTTCCTCTTGCGTTAGCGTCACATTTGCTGCTTCGCTGGTTTGGTACAAACCATCTTCGGTGACCGTTATGACAAACGGTTTATCCAAAGATTGCGTTGCGCTTGTTTCGCTAACTTGCGGGGTTTGCGGTAACTGTACCGTTACCGCTTGCTGCACAATCGGTGCTGTCACCATAAAAATAATCAGCAACACTAAGGTTACGTCAATATAGGGTACAACATTGATTTCAGCCATTAAACGGCGCTGCCCACGCCCTGCGCGAAAATTACTCTGCATGGTCAATTCCTATTCGATTCGCCGACTGCTCAGCTTGGCATATGGGCTTGGCGTTGCAAAATGGTCAAAAACTCTTCTGCAAAACTTTCATAACGCCCAAGAATTTTGTCCACTTTCGTGGCATAACGATTGTAGAAAATCACCGCCGGAATAGCGGCAAATAAACCTAAACCGGTTGCGAGCAAAGCCTCAGCAATCCCCGGGGCCACCGCTTCTAGGGTCGCATTGGTCATTGAGCCTATACCTTGGAAGGCGTGCATCACCCCAATCACTGTACCGAATAAGCCAATGTATGGCGCCGAAGAACCCACCGTTGCCAAAAATGACAAGCGATTTTCAAGTTTTTCCGCTTCTTTGTTAAACGCAACACGCATGGTGCGTTGCGAGGCCATCACTAGATCGGAGGCTTCTTTTACTCCTTGATTCTTTAAACGCACAAACTCCTGAAAACCTGCTTCAAAAATTGAATACATCCCTTGCGTTTCTTGTTGATAACTGCCGAGTTGATTGTACATGCGCCCAAGTTCATCTGCTTGCCAAAACTCACGCTCAAAACTCTCAATCGAACGATTCGCTTGTCTAAACTGATGCCCCTTAACAAACGCCACGGCCCAAGCCGCGACCGACATAAACAATAAAATCACCATGACCGCCTGCACCAGCGGGCTAGCCTGCAAAATTAAATCAATTACCGAATGATCAGCTATCATACCTTTTCCTTTTGCGGATAACTCAAACCCAAATGCTCATAGGCTCGCCGTGTTGCCATACGCCCTCGCGGCGTACGAATTAAAAAACCCTGCTGAACTAAATAAGGCTCAATGACATCTTCAATCGTGCCACGTTCTTCGCCCAGCGCACTCGCCATACTATCGATGCCCACCGGCCCGCCGTCATAATGCTCAATAATTAAGGCAAGCAAACGACGATCCATTTTATCCAAGCCGACAGGATCGACTTCCAGCAAATTTAATGCCGCATTCGCGATATGCGCATCTATCACGCCTCGTCCCTCAACCTGAGCAAAGTCACGCACCCGACGCAACAGGCGATTAGCAATACGCGGGGTTCCACGCGAACGCTGCGCCACCACCTCCGCCCCCGCTTCATCCGCTTGAATACCTAAAATATTCGCCGAACGTGCAACAATCTGGGTTAGCTCCGCCACACTGTAAAACTCTAAACGTTGCACTATACCGAAACGATCACGTAATGGCGAAGTTAATAAGCCTGCGCGCGTTGTCGCCCCCACAAGGGTAAAAGGTGGAATATCGATTTTAACGCTATGTGCCGCCGGACCGTCACCTATCACGATATCTAACTGAAAATCCTCCATCGCCGGATATAAAATTTCCTCAACGATCGGACTTAAGCGATGAATCTCATCAACAAATAACACATCATAAGGCTCAAGGCGGCTTAAAATCGCCGCCAAATCGCCAGGCTTATCCAATACCGGACCGGAAGTCTGGCGTAATGTCGCCCCCATTTCTTGGGCCACAATGTTCGCCAAAGTCGTTTTTCCCAAACCAGGTGGACCATATAACAACACATGATCAAGATGTTCACGGCGCATTTTGGCTGCATCAATAAACATACTCAACTGCTCGCGCACGGCCGTTTGCCCAATATACTCCGCCATAAACTGCGGACGAATTTTGGGCAAGGCATACAGATCATCATCTTGCTCCTGATTGCCTAAAATGCGATCAGTTTCAATCATAGTTTAACCTGTTGCAACGCACGTTTAATTAAGGTTTCAAGACTCATCCCATCTTCATATGCTGCTTTTACTAAGGCTTGAGCTTGCGCCTCTTTATATCCTAAAGACACCAACGCATCACTCGCCAAAGCCGAAACCTGATTTGGCAGGCCTGCAGATTCCGTGGTCGGCGCTAAGCTATACTGACCCGTTAAAATCGGATGTTTGGCCAAACGATCACGCACCTCAAGCAGCAAACGTTCTGCCGTTTTTTTGCCTATCCCCGGTACTCGCGTTAAAGCCAGCGCATCAGCAGCTTGCACATTCACACAAAACTCTTCCACCGACAAACTCGATAAAATCGCCAGTGCCATTTTAGCGCCGATACCGCTCACCTTAATCAGTTCGCGAAACAAAGTGCGCTCTGCTTCACTGACAAAACCAAACAGCGACATCGCATCTTCACGCACGTGCATATGCGTTAACAAAGTGACCTGCGTTCCCACCTCACCCAAGGCATAAAAAGAAGACATCGGCGCTTCTAGCTCATAGCCCACCCCTTGTACATCCACCACCAGCAACGGCGGCTGTTTAAATGCCAAATTTCCGCGTAAAAATCCAATCATAGCAGGCCTGCTTATTTAAAAATGAGTGCCTTTTGCCAAGGCTTGCGGGTCAATACCCAACGACAAATAACGATCATGACATAACGCACAAGCCAACGCATCAGCAGCATCTTCTTGCGGCACCTGCGTCAACTTTAACAACTGCTTAATCATAAACTGAACCGGTTCTTTACCGGCGTGTCCATGACCCACAATCGTATTTTTGATTTGGGTTGGCGTGTATTCCACAATCGGAATCGAGCGCAATGCCGCCACACATAAAATGACACCTCGGGCTTGCCCCAACTTAATTGCCGAACTGGGGTTTTTATACACAAACACTTTTTCAATCGCCATCACTGTTGGCTGATACTGCTCAATCAATAACTGAACCGACTCAAAAATATGCTTTAAGCGCTCAGCGCCCGAATACTTCTCTACGCGCACCACGCCACTTGCAATATAGTGCGGATGATAACGACCCGATTCAATCACCCCAAACCCGGTTTTGCGCGAACCAGGATCAATCCCTAACACTCGTTGTGTCCGTTTCACCCGCAGCCCTTAGTCGGCGGCCATCAAACGCGACATCACCTCTTCGGACAACTCCATGTTGGTGTACACATTCTGAACATCATCTAAATCCTCGAGCATATCAATCATCTCCATCACCTTTTGAGCATCCTCAAAACTGAGCGAGACTTTAATATCCGCTTCCCAATTCAAATCAGCTTCAATCGGCTGATAACCGCCCGCAATCAAAGCCTGAGTGACCGCATGAAAATCTTCTGGCGCCGTCAACACCGACATCGAACCGTCATCTTGCACCACAACGTCCTCGGCTCCGGCTTCAATCGCCGCTTCCATTAACGAATCTTCGTCGACCCCCGCATCAAAACTGATGGCTCCTTGTTTTTTAAACATATAAGCAACCGAGCCATCGGTCCCTAAATTACCGCCTTTTTTAGTAAAGGCATGGCGCACTTCACCGACGGTACGATTGCGGTTATCCGTTAAACAATCCACCATCACAGCCACACCAGCTGGTGCGTAGCCCTCATAACGAATTTCTTCGTAATCTTCACCCTCATGGTTACCGGCACCACGGGCAATCGCTTTATCGATGGTGTCGCGTTTCATATTTTCACGCAACGCCTTATCGACCGCAGCACGTAAGCGCGGGTTATCCTCTGGATACGGACCACCGGCTTTCGCGGCCACAACAAGCTCGCGAATTAACTTGGTAAAAATTTTGCCTTTTTTAGCATCTTGACGGGCCTTACGGTGTTTGATGTTTGCCCATTTACTGTGTCCAGCCATCGATTTCTCGCTTATATTGCTCTATGTTTATGACTATTTTGCTTTAACTAAACCCTGCGCACGTGAAAAGTCCAACATTCGCTGCACCGAACGCAAAGCTTGTACACGGATAGACTCATCTATTTCAATTTTTTGATCTTGTTTTTCCAGCACATCGGCCAGATTTTGCAGGCTGTTCATTGCCATCCAAGGGCAATGCGCACAGCTGATACATTGTGTCGTTTTAGAGTCCGTCGGCGCGACAATTAATTTTTTATGCGGGGCTAATTGGCGCATTTTATAAAAAATGCCATGATCCGTTGCCACAATAAAAGTCTCGTCCGGCAAGGTTTGCACGGCATTTATCAACACCTTTGTTGAACCCACCACATCCGCTAATGCCACCACCGACTCGGACGATTCAGGGTGAACTAATACCTTCGCATCGGGATGTTCGCGCTTGAGTTGCTCTAGCTCAAATGCCTTAAACTCGTCATGGACAATACAATGTCCCATCCAGCGCAACATCTCAATACCGGTTTCTTTTTCAATCCAACGCCCCAAGTGTTGGTCTGGCGCCCAAATGATTTTTTCACCCTGCGCTTTAAGATGACGTACGATTTGCAGCGCATTGCCTGAGGTCACCACCCAATCGGCCAAGGCCTTCACTTCAACACTGGTATTGGCGTACACCACCACGGTATGCTGCGGGTGCTGCGCACAGAACGCCGCAAACTCATGCGCCGGACAACCTACATCTAACGAACAGGTGGCGTTTAAATCTGGCATAAGAATCGTTTTTTCAGGGCTGAGCATTTTGGCAGTTTCGCCCATAAAACGCACGCCGCACACCACCAAGATGTCCGCGTTGGATTGCGCGCCAAAATTCGCCATTTCCAACGAATCTGCCACCACGCCACCGGTTTCTTCCGCCAACGCTTGCAACTGCGCATCCACATAATAATGCGCCACTATTTGCGCATTATGCTGTTTCAACAACGTCTTAATTCGCGCAATCAACACCGCTTTATCCGCTTGAGCTAAGTTAGCAGGCCTGCTAACTTGCGCAGCAAGCTCATTAATGCGTCCCGCCAACTCCAGCGGAATATGCGTATGTGCGTTATTTAGCGTCACTCAACCACCCTATTACTTAGCCTCATCAGCGAGCTTTTTATTTAAGCGAATATTTAATTCGCGTAATTGCGCCTGCTCAACATACCCCGGAGCCTCAGTTAATAAACACGCGGCAGACTGGGTTTTCGGGAACGCAATCACATCACGAATCGATTCGCGATCCGCCATTAACATAATCAAACGATCCAAACCAAACGCCATACCGGCATGAGGCGGGCAGCCATATTTCAAAGCATTTAACAAGAAACCAAACTTATCTTGCGCATCTTCATCGCTAATGCCCAATAATTTAAACACCGCCGCCTGCATATTCGTATCGTGAATACGCACCGATCCGCCACCCACTTCAATCCCGTTAATCACTAAGTCATACGCACGCGCCAACATTTGACCCGGACTAGTATGATTTAAAATTTCTTCTGTCGTCGCTTTGGGCTGTGTAAACGGATGATGCATCGCCGCAACACGCGCGGTTTTCTCATCAACCTCAAACATCGGGAAATCCACCACCCAAACCGGCTTCCATTTTTCAGTCAGCATATTGCGATCTAAACCGATTTTGACACGTAACGCCCCCAAAGCCTCGTTGACAATTTTGGCATTATCCGCACCAAAGAATACAATATCGCCATCTTTAGCACCAACACGCGCCAAAATCTGCATCACTTGATCGGGGAAAAACTTCACAATCGGCGATTGCAAGCCATCTAAACCAGCGGCCATATCATTCACCTTGATATACGCCAAGCCTTTAGCACCATAAATACCGACATACTGGGTATAATCATCAATTTCTTTACGAGTCATGTCGCCACCGCCTGGCACACACAACGCCGCGACACGCCCTTTAGGATCCTTCGCTGGGCCAGCAAACACTTTAAACTCGATATCTTGCAACAAGTCGGCCACATCCACCAACTCTAATGGAATCCGCAAATCCGGACGATCAATGCCATACTTCTGAATCGCTTCAGCATACGTCATGCGCGGAAAGCTATAATCAAAATCAACCCCAATACCTTCTTTAAAAATCGTTTTCGCCAACCCCTCCATCATCGCCATCACGCCTTGCTCGTCCATAAACGAAGTTTCAATATCCAACTGCGTGAATTCTGGCTGACGGTCGGCGCGTAAATCCTCATCGCGAAAACAACGCGTAATCTGATAATAACGATCAAACCCCGACATCATCAATAACTGTTTGAACAGCTGCGGCGACTGCGGCAAAGCAAAAAACTTACTCTCATGGGTACGACTTGGCACCAAATAATCCCGCGCACCTTCTGGGGTAGACTTGGTCAAAATTGGCGTTTCCATATCAATAAAACCGTTATTATCCAAATAATTACGCATCGAACGCGTCACCTTATAACGCAACAACAACGCCTTTTGCATTTCCTCACGACGCAAATCGATATAACGATACTTCAAGCGCACTTCTTCACTGACCTGCTTATCATCTAACTGGAATGGAATCGGCTCAGCCATGCTCAACACATCCAACTCTTTAGCCAACATTTCAACCTGACCAGTGGTTAAATTTGCATTCGTTGTGCCAGCCGGACGCGCCCGCACCTTACCGCTAATACGCAACACACATTCGGCACGTAAATGTTCCGCTTTGGCAAAAATATCCGCCGTATCCGGATCCACCACCACCTGCAACAGCCCCTCGCGATCGCGTAAATCGATAAAAATAACCCCGCCATGATCACGGCGGCGATGAACCCAGCCAGCTACCGTAACGGTTTGATCGATTAACGCTTCTGTGACTTGACCACAATAATGTGTACGCATTGTCTTTCCTTTCTCTTCAAAACATTTTAATAAATTTAATCAACTATTCGAACGTTCGATATCGGTTGGTGCAAGCGCCTCCGCCTTTAACGTCGCCTCAACCTCAACGCGTCGCGCCTCTAAATATTGTTGCTGCTGTTTCCAAGGCGGCACCACCACCCCACCGGAAATCACCATTTTTAACGCATCGTCAACCGACATCTGCAACTCAATCACCTCATTAACCGAAGCAATAATAAAAAAACCCGATGTCGGGTTCGGCGTGGTCGGCACAAATAAATTCACCACCTGCTCAATCCCCGTACGGTATTGAGCCTCACCTTTATTCTTACTGGTTTGAAACGCCAGCGTCCACAAACCCGGGCGCGGATACTGCACCAAATACACCTTTTGAAATGTATTCTCGCCCGAGCCAAATACCGCCTCGACAATTTGCTTGACCGCCGTATAAATAGAACGCACCAGCGGAATTTTCGACAATAACAATTCCCACCAATGAATAAGGCGATTACCTAAAAAATTAGCCACTAACATCCCGGTGACCAAAATAATCACGAACGACAAAATCAATCCTAGGCCGGGAATATTAAACCCCAACAGCACTTCAGGACGATAATGCGGAGGCAACAACAACAAGCTGCGATCAAATAAGCCAACCAAAAACATCAACGCGGCGATGGTGACGACCAACGGCACCCAAACCAGCAAACCTGCAACTAAATAACGCTTGATAAAGCCCATAACCACCCCAAAAATTAAGCGCCCCATTATACCCGAAACAAAAAGCGTTGCGATGTCAATCCAACCCTTCGATAATAAACACCTCGGAATAAAACAACCAATCCCACCAATACTACTTTGAAGACACAAACAAGGCTAAATAAGCATGACCCAACCGATTTTACCGCCGCAAACGATTTTAATAACCGGCTGCTCCTCCGGCATTGGCTACCACTGCGCCCACCACCTAAAAAACCTTGGCTATCATGTCATAGCCACCTGCCGTAAACCACAAGACGTGGCTCGATTGAGCGCAGAAGGCTTTATATGCCTACCACTGGATTTAGCCGATGAAAACAGCGTAAATCAAGCATGGTCAAACGCACTAAGCATCAGCAACGGTCAAATCGCTGCGCTCTTTAATAACGCAGCCTTTGGTCTACCCGGTGCGTTGGAAGATATAAGCCGCCAAGCGCTCGAATATCAATTTGCAACCAATGTCTTCGGCACCCAGCAACTCACCCATCTAGCCATCAAACAAATGCGCCAACAAGGATTTGGACGAATCATCTATAACAGCTCCGTACTTGGTTTTGCCGCCATGGCCTATCGCGGCGCCTACAACGCTAGTAAATACGCCATAGAAGGTTTTGCCGATACCCTACGCGTTGAACTTCGCCAAGAACCGATAGACATTATTTTGATACAACCAGGCCCAATTACTTCACACTTTCGCCAAAACGCGTTGTTGGCGCACCAAACCTGGGTCAACGCCAGCGACTCCGTCCATCAAAAAAACTATCAGGCCATGATCCAGCGCCTAGAAAAACAAGGCGCCGCCGTTCCTTTTACACTTGGCCCGGATGCTGTGAGCAATGTCCTTATTAACGCCCTACAACGCAAACACCCACCTGCGCGCTATCGCGTAACACTACCGACCAAGCTGTTTGCCTTACTCAAACGCATCCTTCCCACCGTTTGGCTTGACTGGGCATTGGCCAAAGCAGGCGGCAGCGGACGACGCTAATACACACAAAGCTTTTGCTATAATGCCGACTCACTCGCATTACGCACAAGCGACAAAGTACAAAGAGGCCACTATGTCACACTTAATTACCCAAAACGCACCCGATTTCACCGCACCGGCGGTGCTTGCTGATGGCACGTTAGTTGAAGACTTCAATCTTAAAAACCATATCGAAAACACCTACGCAGTCGTGTTCTTCTACCCACTCGACTTCACCTTCGTCTGCCCCTCGGAAATCCTCGCTTTCCACCACCGAGCCCCTCAGTTTAAACAACGCGATACCCAAATCATCGGCATCTCCATCGATTCCCACTTTGTTCACCAAGCATGGCGAAATACACCTATCGAACGGGGTGGCTTGGGCGCCGTCGATTTTCCGCTTATTGGCGATATTGGTGGCGAAATCATGCAAGCTTACGGCGTTATACACCCCAAAAAAGTTGCCTTGCGCGCCTCCTTTTTAATTGATCGTCAAGGGATTGTGCGTCACCAAGTCATAAACGACCTGCCACTTGGTCGCAATGTTGATGAAATGCTACGCATGATTGATGCACTACAATTTTACGAACAACAAGGCGAGGTTTGTCCTGCCGGTTGGCAACCGGGTGAGGACGCCATAAAACCCTCACAAGAAGGGATTGCCTACTACTTAGCTCAACACGCCGGTGTCCTGTGAAAACAACACTTCAAGCCTATCAAGCTCGCATCGAAGCCGCACTAGACACCCACTTAAGCCAACGAACCCTAAGCGTGGCACCACGCCTAAATCAGGCGATACGCTACGCTACACTACAAGGCGGAAAACGCCTGCGTCCAGCCCTGTGCTTTGCCGTTGCCGACGCACTTGAAATCAATACCGACGCTAGCAACGATATCGCCTGCGCAATAGAGCTAATTCACAGCTACTCACTGGTTCACGATGACCTGCCTGCAATGGATGATGATGACTTACGTCGCGGACACCCCACCTGCCATAAGCAGTTCGATGAAGCGACCGCCATTCTCGTTGGCGACGCCCAACAAACCCTCGCATTTGAACTACTTAGCGATAGCCCGTACCTAAGCGCAGAACACAAAATAAAATTAATACATCGACTGAGCCTAGCTGCTGGTGCGCGCGGCATGATTGGCGGCCAAATGCGCGACATCGAAAGTGAAAACCAAACGCTGTCGCTCGCTGATCTAAGCCAACTACACCGACTTAAAACCGGCGCACTCATTCAAGCCTCCCTCGTCATGGGCGCTTTAGTTCATCCTCACTACGACTTGTACGAAACCTTACTGCTCACGCTAGGCGAACACATCGGGCTGGCATTTCAAATACAAGACGACATCCTCGATATCGAAAGCGATACCCACACGCTTGGCAAAACCCAAGGCCGTGACCAAGCACTACATAAGTCAACCTTTGTCCAACTGCTCGGTATTGAAGGCGCGAAACACGCGCGCGATGAGCATATTGAGCACGCCCTAGACGCTTACCACCGCCTGCCATTTAAAAGCCTGTTTTTGCAACAATTAATTCACTATATTGCCCGGAGGCCTTACTAAACTTGGTTTATAATGAAACCTTCTAAATAACCAGCAACAGACGATACCGATATGGCTCAACAATTTGTACTCAAAACCCTGCTCGATTTTGCCTCTGCCCATCGTTTACGCGACTATCCGGGAGATTGTGCGCGCCTTCACGGCCATAACTGGAAAGTCGAAGTACAAGTATGCGGCCAAAAATTAAATGACATCGGCATGATTGTTGACTTCAAAGAAATAAAACGCCATGCCAAGGCAGTGGTTCATGAATTGGACCATCACTACCTTAACGACCATCCGCACTTTCAACGCGTTAACCCTACCGCTGAGCATATCGCTCAATATTTGTTTAACGAAATCGCCAAGCGCATCGAAAATGAGCAAGTCAAAATGCACAGCATAACCGTATGGGAAAACGATCGTAACTGCGTAACCTACAGCGAATAAACCGAAACTAGGACAGGAGTGTTTAAGGTGATAACCAGCCAGCTAGACAATAACCAACTTACCATCAATATTAACGGCAGCTTAACAGTTGATGTCTTCCAAGAATTTGAAGCCAGTTACAATAAAAAGCCGGTAGAAAAAATTATTATCGACTTTGCCGGCTGCCACCATATCGACAGCGGTGGTTTAGGTATGCTGTTACAGCTTCGCGAACGTTTTCAAGGCAAAGGCGAAAACATTGTGCTAAAAAACCTGTCTAATGAAATATTAAAAGTATTCGAAGTTGTCAAATTCGAAAAACTTTTCTCATTACATTAACCAATGGGCTTGCTGCTTTTATTCAGCGCCCTAATCGGCTTAATATTGGGGAGTTTTATCTCCATGCTCAGCTGGCGCCTGCCCCGCCTAATGGATTTAGATCCTAGCGCCCAATTCAAAGCCATTAGTGTTGGCGGTTCCAAATGTCCGCATTGCCAAAGCCAGCTTCCCTGGTACCGACTAATTCCGCTTGTGAGCTGGCTGATAAGCCGTGGTCGTTGTCACCAATGCCACACGCCGATATCACCACGCTACCCGCTGATCGAACTCAGTAGCGCGCTGTTGCTGAGCTTTACAATTTGGCATTATGGCCTTACGCTTGAAGGCGTCCTAGTCGCCCTGTTTTTACTTTGGCTGCTCACCTTAAGCATTATTGACCTTGAACACCATCTCATTCTGGATAATCTCAGCCTTCCATTACTGTGGTTGGGACTAATCATTAACGCTTTTGGCCTATTTACCTCCGCACAGGATGCGATACTCGGCGCCGTAGCTGGGTATCTTATTTTATGGCTGGTATTTCATACCTACCGACTCTTAACGGCAAAAGAAGGCATGGGCTATGGCGATTTTAAACTATTAGCCGCACTAGGCGCGTGGACAGGCGTAAACGCCCTAGCGCAGATTATCGTTCTCAGCGCATTATCGAGTTTAATCGTAGCGTTTATTCTGATAATGCTGCGGCGTCAAGACTGGCAAAGCCAACTCGCATTTGGACCTTATTTAGCATTGGGCGGGGCAATCAGTTTGATTTATGGCGATGAGATTCTGCTTAACTTGATCAGCTAAGCAGAACTAAACGAGATTAACTTCCTAATTGGGAGCTAACAATTTCGCAGACTTTCGTTGTTTTCAAATTATTACTCTTGGCAAAATTCATCACATACTCAAACATACTTGGATTTTTGATTTCTAACTCAGTATCAATCATCAAGCATTTTTGACCATTATATAATTCAGGATGCAATAACTCTGAATAAACTAATCGATGCGATTTTCCATAAGAAGCCATCATTGATGCGATACGATCAATCCAATCGCTGGGTCGAAACTTACGACCATCTTCGGTCACGCCTTCTATTATATATTTGCAGTGTTCCGCCACCGTACTATCCACTCTTTTGACTAATTTAAGCCTTTAAGCGTGCTAATGACGCGTTAAAAGGGCTAATGATGAAAGTGCCTCAAATTTTAGCATAGATAATTTTTTTTAATACCTTTGTCTTGATTTAAATTTCCACGCCATTCCATAAACAAAAACTATCAGCCTTGTTTCACTTGTTTTTAACACGAAAGCCAATAAATTTGGCTTATAATAATCTGATTTTGAATTTAGCAGGAAAGCAAACCCAGATGACACAGTATCAAACAGACGACCTACGCATTAACCACATAACCGAAGTGCGTCCGCCGATTGATTTACACGAAAAATTTCCGCTCACCGAGAACGCCGCCAAAACTGTGTACGAAACACGCCGTCATATTCATAATATTCTCAAAGGTGAAGATGACAGACTACTCGTAGTTATTGGCCCCTGCTCGATTCACGACACACAAGCCGGTATGGAATACGCCCAACGTTTACAAGCGCAATGTGCCCACTTCCAGCAAGAGCTCCTCATTGTCATGCGCGTATATTTTGAAAAACCGCGTACCACTGTAGGCTGGAAAGGTCTGATTAACGACCCGGATCTAAACGAAACGTTTCAAATCAATAAAGGCTTGGAGTTAGCACGCGAATTTCTTGTCAACGTAAATAACCTGGGCGTACCAGCCGCGACCGAGTTTTTGGATTTAATTTCTCCCCAATATGTGGCCGACCTCATTAGCTGGGGAGCGATTGGCGCCCGCACCACAGAAAGCCAAGGTCACCGAGAATTAGCCTCCGGCCTGTCCTGTCCAGTCGGCTTTAAAAACGGTACCGATGGCGGTTTTAAAATTGCTGTTGATGCCATTCGCGCTGCCAATAAACCGCACATTTTCCTTTCACTGACAAAAACCGGTCATTCGGCCATTTTCTCCACCACCGGTAACGAAGATTGTCATGTTATTTTACGCGGTGGCAATAGCGGCCCAAATTACGATGCCCAACACATTGCACAAGCCGTGGCCGAACTACAACAAGCTAACGTACAAACACGCTTAATGGTTGATTGCAGCCATGCCAACAGCGCCAAAAATCATGAACGCCAGCTAGTTGTCGCACAATCTATCGCCGACCAACTTGCCGCCGGCTCGCCACACATTATGGGCGCAATGATTGAAAGCCACTTAATCGCCGGACGCCAAGACGTCGTACCCGGTCAACCGCTCACCTATGGTCAAAGCATTACCGATGCCTGTATAGACTGGGATGCCAGCTTAACGGCTCTCGAAACCCTTGCGCAAGGCGTGAAGGCACGACGCAAAACTCGTCAAGACGCTTAAAAGTGTCGATAGCCGCCCGCTAACTGTGCTTGTCCGTCAATGGTTAAACCCAGTTGCGGCGTTACTTTACCAATGCGGCTGAGTGGTAGATTTAGCAGGCCTGCTAAATCTGTCAGGCTATCGCGAGCTGACCGAGGCGCAGTAAAACACAACTCATAATCATCGCCCGCTTGCAAAGGGCGCATTGGTTGATTCTGCGCCCAGATTTTGACCGCTTCGGTTAAAGGCATGGCGGCATAATCGAGTTGCGCGCCCACAGAAGAGGCCTTCAAAATATGCGCCAAGTCAGCTAATAATCCATCTGAGATATCAATCGCGCTATGCGCCAGTTCCACCAAAGCCAAACCAAGCGTAACGCGCGGCTGTGGGCGATGCAAACGCAACAACGCCTGGTGTTGCTGATCATTTAACGCCGCTTTAGCCGCCAACGCCAAACTTAAGCCTAAGCCACCTTCGCCAATGCAACCACTGACATAAATATCATCCCCCGGCTGCGCACCACTTCGACGCAACGCTTTGCCCTGCGCCACCCATCCCTGCGCGGTAATCGTCACACACAACGGGCCTTTCGTCGTATCGCCGCCAATCAGCGAAACCGTATAGGCTGAGGCACAATCCGCTAAACCACGTGCAAACTCACTTAACCACTGAGCATCCACCTGCGGCAATGTCAGCGCCAAAGAATAAAATGCTGGACGCGCGCCCATAGCGGCCAAATCGCTGAGATTCACGGCCAAGGCTTTCCATGCAATATCATAGGCTGAGGCATCGGGTAAAAAGTGTACCCCGCTTACTAGCGTATCGGTTACCACCACCAACTGTCTATCTAGTGGCGGCGTAATCAATGCGCCATCATCGCCTATGGCGAAATCTCTCGCATCACTAACAAAACTGAGCGGTTTAAAGTAACGCTCGATGACATCAAATTCCATAAGACTTCATTTAGCAGATGCCGCTAAAACCCCAAAAGGCCGTGGCAATGAAAAGATTATACGGAGAACTCAAGCGGACGTAATTGCTTAGCCACCTTGTCTAATACACCGTTAATGTATTTATGCCCATCTTCGGCACCAAAGCGCTTACTCAACTCGACCGCCTCGTTAATTACGACCCTGTACGGAATCTGCATTTGGGTTTGTAATTCATATGTTGCCATACGTAAAATACTACGCTCAACCGGGTTGATCATTTTAACGTGACGATCTAAATACGCCGCATACAGGGTATCCAAGGCATCAGCTTGTGCCGACACTTGCGTTAATAGCTCACGAAACCACTCCCGATCGATTTGTGACGACAACCAACCCAAATCGAAAAAATGTTTTTCAATTAAATAGGGTTCGGTTTGATTCATCTGCCATTGATACAATGCCTGTAACGCGACACGGCGTGCTTGCGTGCGCGCACTCACCGGTACATCTGCTTCGTCCAACTCGACCGAAGGTTGTTTAATTAAATCGGATAAATCTGCTTGACTCATGGACAACGCCCTTCAACAGCTAAAACAGGAAAGCCTGTATACACACTCATTCGACCGCTTTAGCGCTATTAAAACGCAAAGCCGTCACATAACGACGCGTTGACTTAAAATTGCTTTAAGACATTCACCATCTCAATCGCCGACAGCGCGGCTTCTGCCCCTTTGTTGCCTGCCTTAGTACCGGCTCTTTCTATCGCCTGTTCAATCGAATCAACCGTGAGCACGCCAAAAGCGACCGGCACATTTTGACTCAGCATCACTTGACCTAACCCTTTCGCACACTCACCTGCAACATAATCAAAATGCGGTGTACCGCCACGAATCACCGCACCCAAGGCAATAATCGCATCATATTTTCCCGATGCCGCCATACGTTGCGCCACTAAGGGAATTTCAAACGCGCCCGGTACCAATACTTGCTCAATACTCGCACTGTCCCCACCGTGGCGAACAATCGCATCAACTGCTCCTTCAACTAAACGATCGACAATAAAACTATTAAAACGACCGACAACTAGGCCTAGCTTCATGTTTTTTGCAATTAAATCGCCTGCCACTGTTTTCATATCCTTATCCTTGTTTTTCAATATATTCCACGACTTCTAAACCAAATCCACTCAACGCATTGAGCTTCCAAGGCGACCCGATAACCCGTAACTGCTTAAGACCTAAATCGGCTAAAATCTGTGCGCCTAAGCCAAAAGTTTTCGTGTCATCATCAACCTGCGTTTCCGGCATATGTACGCCGCGATCAACCATTTGATAATGCGCAATACGGTCAAGCAATGCCGCCGCTTCCTCATGCTTACGCAGCACAACAATCACGCCTGAGCCCGCTTGCGCTATCTGCTGCATTGCCGCACGTAGTGGCCAACCACATTCGCTGCGCTGAGAAGCGAGCATATCACAGAGCGTATCTTGCATATGCACCCGCAACAAAGTCGGCTGCGTCGGATCCAACTCGCCAAACACTAAAGCAAAATGCGCCTTATGCTCCAACGCATCCTCATATGCCATTAAGCGAAACACACCAAACTCCGTTGGCAAACGGCACTCTGATACACGTTCCACGGTTTTTTCATTTTTTAATCGATACTCGATTAAGTCGGCCACCGTACCCAACTTCAAACCATGCTGCTGCGCAAACGCCTCCAAGTCATCACGTCGCGCCATCGTACCGTCTTCATTCATAATCTCAACAATCACCGATGCCGGTTCAAACCCAGCCAAGCGCGCCAAATCACAACCCGCCTCTGTATGACCGGCACGCGTTAGTACGCCACCTGGTCGAGCCATTAACGGGAAAATATGCCCCGGCGTCACAATATCGCTCGGCTGAGCGTCCGCCTTTACCGCCGCCTGAATCGTCACTGCGCGATCTGCCGCTGAAATGCCGGTAGAAACACCTTTTGCCGCCTCAATCGACACTGTAAAATTTGTGCCATGCGGATCCTGATTATCGCGCACCATCAGCGGCAAATGCAGTTGCTGACAGCGTTCTTTGGTCAAGGTTAAACAAATCAGTCCTCGACCATAACGCGCCATAAAATTAATATCCGCTGCCGTCACCGTCGCCGCCGGAATTAACAAATCCCCCTCGTTTTCACGGTCTTCATCATCCATCAGAATAACCATCTTGCCTTGACGGTAATCTTCTAAAATGGCTTCAATTGAGCTTAATTGCATGGGCATCCTTTTGTTCTCTTAACGAGCTTACATAAATCCGTGTTCAGCCAAAAATGTCGGTGTTAACGCAGGCGCACTATCAGAGGTAGGCGCAGAGAGTAAGCGTTCCAAATAACGAGCCAATAAATCGACTTCCAAATTCACCTGCGTGCCGACCCCCCATTCGCCAATCGTGGTCTCTAAACGTGTATGTGGCACAATATTCACCCCAAACAGCGCCCCTTTTACCTCATTGACCGTCAAACTAATACCGTTAATACAAATCGAACCTTTTTGCGCAATATAGCGACAAATCGCCAGCGGTGCTTCGATCTCATAACGCCAAGAACGCGCATCTGCGCTAACCGACTTAATCACGCCGACACCATCAACATGACCGCTGACCAAGTGCCCGCCCAACCTGTCTTGCAGACGCAAGGCTTTTTCCAAATTCACGCTTACCCCTACGCCCAACTGCCCCAAAGTAGTCACCTTGAGCGTTTCCGCCGACACATCGGCAACAAAAGTATTGGCGGACAACGCAATCGCTGTCAGACACACGCCATTCGTAGCGATACTGTCACCTATTTGCACATCGGCCATATCCAACTCACCCACGTTCACCGTTAAACGCCAATCGCCCTGCATCGGCGTAATACGTTCAATTCTCCCTTTTGCTTGAATAATTCCGGTAAACATTAACTTTCCTCTTGCGTCGCTTTAAACACGGGTTGAAACACAAAGTGAAAATCCTCACCTAGTGGCGTAAATGACAAGGTAGTCAGTGCAATACGATCCTGCATCGTTAGCAGGCCTGCTAAATGCAACAAAGGCTTTCCCTGATGCCCCATTAAATGCGGCGCCAAAAACCAATGTAACTCATCGACCAACCCGGCCTCGACAAACGAACCGGCCACAATCGCACCGGCTTCGACCATCACATCATTCACCTGCTCCTCTTGGGCTAAATAGTCCAGTACACTCGCTAAGTCGAGTTTATCGTCTTGCGTTTGCACCGCAACAATCTCCGCGCCCGCCGCCATTAACGCCTCGGCACTATCGCGTGAATGCTCGACACTTTGTAGCGAGGTCATCACAATCGTACGTCCCGGCAAAGCAAGCATTTTAGCCTCTAACGGCATCGACAAAAACGGATCCAACACCACACGAATAGGATGACAAAGTGCGACATTCAAACCGTGCTCGGCCATCAAGTGTGCAGGCAAACGTGCATTTAAACTCGGATTATCGGCCAATACTGTACCAATACCGGTGACAATCGCACCATGACGCGCACGCATCAGATGCACCTGTTGACGCGACAACTCGCCGCTAATCCATATGCTCTCGCCGCTAGCCATTGCGGTGCGGCCATCAACACTACTGGCTAACTTTAAACGCACAAACGGACGTTGTTGTTGCATACGACGAATAAACCCCTGATTTAATAACGCAGCCTCATGTTGCCCAACGCCTACTTCAACTTCGATACTGGCTTGGCGCAATAATGCCAACCCCT